>NZ_BACT01000623.1:0-4175 GCF_000333255.1 Methylobacterium sp. B1
CACGTCGCCCCGCGGCAGCGCGACGTCGATGATCTCCCGGAGCAGGAACGGGGCGGCGAGCCCCGCCGCCGTCGCGAGCGCGATCAGCCCGAGGACGAGGGCGATCCGGCCCGCGTAGGGGCGGAACAGGCCGAGGACTCGCCCAGCGGAAACGTGCCGGGCGGCCAGGTCGTCGTATCCCGTCAGGTCATCCGGCCCGTCCGCCCCGTGGGCGGGAGCGAATCCGTGCATCGAAGTCGGTCCCATCGCTCAGCCCCTGTCCCCGCCCGAGGCTGGCTTCGGTTCGGCCAGGGTCATCGCGATGAGCCGTGCGCGGAGCGCGCCGAGTTCCGGCACCGGGTCGGTCGGCTTCTCGCGCACGAGGTAGGCGATCCATGCGCCGTCGGCGGCGAGCCGGACGAACTCCAGGTCGGCATCCCCGTCGGTATCCCGGTGGCGGTGCAGGCGTTCCGCGAACCAGTCCGACACCATCCGGCGCAAGGTGGGCTCGGCGAGAATCGAGATGTGTAGGGCAGCCCACTGGCCGCCCTCGGTGATCATCGGGTCGTGCAGGGTGATGTCGACGTAAGCCCGCGTGTACCGCCCGTACGGACGAGGATCCTTCGCCATGGCGGCGTCGATATCTGCGTCAAGCTGCGCGATGAGGTCGGCGACGACGCCCTCGACCAGCGCCTGCTTGCTTGGGAAGTGGTGGAACAGCGCCCCTTTGGTCACGCCGGCGGCGTGGCTGACCGCCTGCACCGTGACGGCGGCCAAGCCCTGTTCCAGCGCGAGCTTGGCGGCGCAATCGAGGAGCGTCCGCCGGACGAGCTTTGGCTGCTTCTTGCGGTTGTAGGCGGTCGCCATGGCTCTTCCCGGCAGCGAACGAGATTCGGCGCAGCCAGAACATACATACCGATCGGTATCTTTCAAGCTCGGGAATCCGGCTGTCGTGTGCGAGCGACGGGCGAGCAGGCTCGTGGCGTTCGGCCATCGTCAGCCGGTGCCCAGTTATCCAACGGGCGTGTCCGATGGGGGGTCTTCGACGATGCGCTTTCGGGCGGAGATGGACAGAAGCGGACGGTGTATCTTCTCCCGCTTCCGACTCGTGGCAGGCGCAGATCAGGCTCATTGAAACCAACGGAGCGCTCTCGCTTTGAACGCACGGCGCCGAGGTCCACATGCTCTACGAACTCGCTACCCTTTCGTGTCCGTTGCTTGCAGTCGGTCGAGCATCCGAAGGCGTTTATGACTGGGTGAATGATGCCGAGGCCAAGGGTGAGCTGCTTGGCTGCTGGCGGACCGAAATAGGAACACTCGGCCGCCTGATCGTGCTGCGTGGGTTCGAGGCACCGGAGGACATGACAGCCGAGCGCCGCCGCGCGCTCCTGAATCCTAACCCCTTCAATGCGGGGAGCGTGGTGACGGCGCTGGACATGGACAGCTACGCGCCGTTTCCCTTTCTACCGCCGATCCGGACCGGGGATCGTGGCGGGGTGTACGAGTTTCGGACCTACCGCCTGAAGCCCGGTGGGTTGCCGCCAACGCTCGCGGGCTGGGAAGCGGCTATGGTACCAGCACGCGAGTATACCGAGCATCTCGTCACAAACATGTACGCCCTCGATGGAGCGCCGCGGATCACACATGTCTGGAGCTTCAAAAGCTTGAAGGAGCGGGCCGAGTTACGCTCGCACGCCTATGGAGCGGGTGTCTGGCCGCCGAAGGGAGGCCCCGAGCAGATTGCCGAAGCGACCTCGACTATTGCGCTCCCACAGGGACCGTCTCCCCTGGCCTGAATGGCCCGCCATCACCGCTCTCAGACGACCCTGAGCTGTAACTCGCATATGACAGCTTTCGGGTTACGTTGGCGATCTTCCGTATGCTCAGCATGGGTCGGTAAGAAACAGTCCGCTTTTTCGACGGCCCTTCTCAGAAACGGACCATCTGCTTTCGGCCATTTCCCGCCCCGCAGGCGGGCGCTCCTGAACGACTTGGTTGGGTGGTTAGGGGATCGTCTGCCTTTGCGCCGCACCGTCTGAAAGCGGATGTGCTGTTTTTCCAGCATAGCCGGGTCCATTTTGCTGGATGCAGATCTCTCAGGGCTGCCTGCCGGTGACGCATCTTTTAATGAAGGTCGCGCTCAGGGCATCGAGCATGCATTGCAATTCCAAAACGCGGATACGCTGAGTTCACGCGCGCCTCCACGGGATCTGCTTTCCGTCAACATCACCTGAAAGATGAACGCGCTCAATCAGCTCATTGGACGTGTTATTGAGCGAAGACCCGTACATGGACATGGCGATGATCAAATCGATCATCGCTTCACGTATTGAACCTAACGACTTTGCTCGCCACCGTTGGCGTTCATAAATATGCGGCGATCATTGATCGCATATATTGATGCTCGCTCCCAGGACATCGCAGCTCAAATCAAGCGATCCGTCAATCCGTTTCCAAGTTGAACCAATCAAAATCCCTACAATCGGCATACCAAATATTATGGCATTATCATTTGGTGTGCGTGATGTCTGACGCCGGAATCGCGACGCGGGACAAGACCAACGGCGGCGTCGGACTGGGCGGGAAGGTGGTTTCCCAGCCTCCACCCAGCGCTTTGGACAGGGCCACGAAGTCCGTGGAGATGGCGGCCGTCGCCTGGACCAGGTTGGTCTCGGCCTGGAGCACGGTCTGCGAGGCCTGCAGGACCGTGGTGAAGATCTCGACGCCTTGCGTGTAGCGTGCCCGCGACAGTGCGAGCGCCTGCCGCGCATCGGCCACCTGCCGGGCGAGCCGGGCCCGCCGCGCTTCGTCGCCCTTGAGCGACGCGAGCGCGTTGACGACGTCGTGCCAGCCCTGAAGGACGGCCTTCTGGTAGGCGATCGCCGCCTCCTGCTGCCGAGCCCGCTGGAGCACGAGGTTCGCTTTCAACCGCCCGCCTTCGAACAGCGGGATGGAAATCGACGGACCTACATTCATGTATTGCAGGGACGAACCTCGGAAGATCTTGCCCGGATCGACCGCATTCACAGTCGGGCTCGCGCTCAGCGTCACGGTCGGGAAGAACTGTGCTTCGGCGACCCCGATCTCGGCGACGGCGGAATGCAGGTTCGCCTCCGCCTGCCGGATGTCGGGGCGGCGCAGGACCAGGCTCGACGGCAATCCCACCGGCACGCGCGGCGGCACCGGCGGGATCGACCGACCGGTGACCAACTCCTGCGATAGGGCGAGCGGTGGCTCGCCCAGCAGCAGCGAGATCGCGTTGATCTGCTGGATCTCCTGCTGCTGGAGCGGGGGCAGCTGCGCCTTGATCGCCTCGACCTGCTGGGCCGCGTTAGCCGTGTCGAGGCCGGTGACAAGGCCTTTCTGCTGCCGGATCCGCACCACGTCGAGGATCTGCTCGTTGACCCGGATGTTGGCCAGATCGATCCGGATCTGCTCCTGGGTGCCGCGAAGCTGCACGTAGTCGCGCGCCAATTCGGCCTGACTGGAGACCAGCGCATTGCGCCGCTGCTCCGCCGATGCGTCCGCCTGTGCCTGGGCGGATTCGACGGAGCGACGGACCTTGCCCCAAAGGTCGAGCTCCCAGGACGCGTCGAAACCCAGCGTGTAACTCTCGAACCCGTTCGTCAGCGGCGCGGTCAAGCTGCTGCTCGATGCGGTGGAGCCGCTGCTCCCGGAGAGGCCGCCGAGGGAATTCGACAGCAGCCCGATCGTGCCGTTCTTGCTGTATTGCTGGCGATAGGCGCTGCCCTGTCCGTTGAGCGTCGGAAGCCCGGCCGCGGCCGCGGTGCCGAGTTGCGCCCGGCTCTCGAACAGACGTGCCGTAGCGGTCTGCACGTCGAGGTTCTGCGACGCGACGCGATCCTCCAGCTGCGCCAGGATCGGATCGCGGAAGGCGAGCCACCACGCCACCACCGGCTCCGCCGTGCTGGTTCGTGCAAAAAGCGGGAGCGGCGTCCGGGCCGGCAGGCCGGTGTCCAGATAGTCGCTCGACTCCGTGATCGTCGGGGCGGGGCGCGACCGCGTGCTCGTCACCCGGCCGCTCTCCACGGCGCTCCTGCCGGGCATCACCCGGGCGTCGGTCCTGCGCCTCGCCCAGGAGGCGGATCTGCGGATCGAGGAGCGGCTGATTCCGGTCGAGGAGGCCTACGCGGCACAGGAGGCCTTCTACACCAGCGCCTCGGCCTTCGGATGCC
>NZ_BACT01000622.1:0-1465 GCF_000333255.1 Methylobacterium sp. B1
TGCGTTCGTGTGCGTCAGCCAGGAAGCCGTGGAAATGGACCCGCCGCTCTCGGCTCGGGGGCCGCCTCGTGGAACAGGTCCATCAGCATGGTCTTCCCGCGCCCGACCGAGCCCCAGACGTACAGGCCCCGGATCGGTTCGGCTTCGTCCTTGCGCCGGAACAGCCAGCCGAGGGCGCTCGTCTTGCTGGCGCGCTTGCGACGCTGCAGGTCCAGGACCAGGCGGTCGAGGGCGCGCACCAGATGCCCCTGGGCCGGATCGCGCTCGATCGCCCCGGTGGCGACCAGGGCCTCGTAGCGCTCGTGGACCGGCCCAGGCGAGACCGCGCTGGCCCGCGCCGCCGGCGACGGGGCGATGTGCTTGCCGGATCTGTCGTTCACGCCGCCGGTTCCTCGCTGCTGGTCGCGGCACCGGTTCGGCACCCCCCGCGCCCGCGTCGGCGGTCAACGACCCGGGACCTGTTCCAGTGCCGCGCAAGCTCGGCCTGAATCAACCCCGCGGCTGAACAGTCGCAGGAAAGCGTCCCATCGGCCCTGCGCATGGCAGATCCGCGGAGGGTCAGCCAAGCGTTTCGCTGCATTGCACAACGACTTTGAGGATGCGAGATCCGCTCCGTCTTTGGGAGGAGCGTCCGGATCTCCCTGCGCGGCACCGCGCACGAACCGGAGCTTCATCATGGCGGCACAAGCCCTCGAGGGTCTGGCCCACACCGTCCGCCGTCTGTGGCCGGCCGACCGCACGGCGGTCCTGAACTATTTCCTGCGGCTGGATCCGGAGACCCGGGCGAGCCGCTTCATGGGCAATGTCAGCGAGGCCGGGGTCCGGGCCTACGCCACGCAGGTCCTGATCGCCGAGGGCGTGATGTACGGCGCGTTCGTGGGCGGCGCGCTGCGCGGCCTCGGCGAATTGCGGCCCATGGGACCGGGTGCCTCGCGCTACGTCCTGGGGCCGCATGCCGAGGCGGCCTTCGCGGTGGAGCGGGCATTCCGTCGGCGCGGCATCGGCGCCGCCCTGTTCGCGCGGATCGCGCGCTCGGCGCGGCATCGCGGCGTCGTCGATCTGCACGTGCGCTGCCTGTCGGGGAACGGACCGATGCTGCGGCTCGCGGCCAAGCACGGGGCGGCCCTCCAGCACGAGGGGCGTGAGATCGAGGGCGCCCTCCACCTCGCGCGTCCGACGCCGTTCTCCCTCTGGTACGAAGGGATCGCGGAGGCTTTCGACTTCACCCTGGCGGCAAGCTTTCCGGAGCAGATGCGGCCCCCAGCCTGAATCCGCGAGCGCCGTCCACGCGGAGAGCCCGCGCGCTCACCCGGCGGCGTCGCCGACGAGCGCGAAGGTCAGGAGATCGACCGACCGTGCCCCGCCGCGCAGCAATGCCCGAGCGGCGGCGTTGCCCGTCGCGCCGGTGGTCATGACGTCGTCAACGAGGAGGATCCGGCGCCCGCGGATCCGGTGCTGTTCGGCG
>NZ_BACT01000621.1:0-2287 GCF_000333255.1 Methylobacterium sp. B1
GTCGTTGATCAGGCCGAGGAGGTGCCGGGCGTTGGTCTCGATCTTTTTCATGTCGGCGACCAAGTCGGCCTCGCCGATATCCTCCAGCTCCTCCTGCACCATCTCGGAATAGCCGATCACCGCCGAGAGCGGGGTGCGCAACTCGTGGCTCATATTGGCCAGGAACTGGCTCTTGGCGGCGTTGGCGGCCTCTGCGGCGGCGCGGGCCGCCTCGATGGCGGCCTCGGCCTCCTTGCGTTCGGTGATGTCCGTATGGGTCCCGACCCATTCGCGCAGGGTGCCGTCGGATTCGAGGATCGGAACGGCGCGCACGCTCATGTGCCGGTATGCCCCGGAGGCCGCGCGGATCCGGTGCTCCGTCGCGTAGGGCTCCAGGCTGCTCAGGGCGCGGGACCACGCGGCCCGGGTGTGCGGGCGATCCTCGGGATGGACCGCATCCAGGAAGCCGAGCCCTGCATAGGCGGCCTCGTCCTGACCGGTGAAGCGGCTCCAGGCCACCTGGCGTCGGTGCAGGCTGCCCTCCGGGTTGGCGGTCCAGACGATGGCCGCGCTGGCCTCGATCAGCGAACGGAACCGCTCCTCGCTGCGGCGCAGACGGGCCTCGGCCAAATGGCGGATGGTCTCGTCGACCACGACGAGGCCGACGCCTTCCACGTTCTCATCGGTCGCGGCGCTCTCCACGCCCCGGAGCGGGTAGAAGCTCATCGAGAAGTGGCGGACACCGCCGGGAGCGGAGGGAGCCGGCACGGCCACCGGGACGTTCGGCGAGACTAGGCCGTCCTTCAGGGCCGCGGCGAGCTTCAGGGCGAGTTCTTCCCGGAGGGTCGGAAGCATGGCCCAGATCGGCGCGCCGAGATCGGCCCCGAAGCCGCGTTCGCTCATCGTGGCGAGCGCCCGGTTCATGTGCCGGATCTTCAGGTCGCGGTCGAGGAAGCCGAGGCCCACCGGCGCGTTGGCGAGCACGCCGTCGAGCAGGCGGGACATGCGCAAGGATTCCTGCCGGCGCACCAGAGCGAGGCGGGCGAGCAGCACGATCGCGCCCAGCGCCGCCGCCCCCGAGAGCAGGAACAGCAGGAGCCCGCGCCAACCCTCGATCGCCTGAAGGGTGGCGAGACGCTCCAGGGTCGCAGCCTGACGGGCCGCCGCCTCGGCGCGGATCGCGTCCATCAGCTGCTTGCCTTCGCCGGTGCGGACCAGCTCGATGGCCGGCTCGAACCCCTGATTGCGCCGCGCCGCCACGACCCGGGCCGCGAAGTCCCGCTTCTGCGCGATCAGTCCGGCGAGCGAGGGGCCGCCGGCGCGGACCGGATCCTGCGCGGCCGAACCGAGGCCGCGAGTTCCGTCTCGATCTTGGTGAGGCGCTCGTGTAGGGGGTGAGGTAATCCTCGCTGCCGACCAGGACGAAGCCCCGCTCGCTCGTCTCCAGGTCCTTCACCTCGGAGATCAGGCGCTCGATCCCGGCGACGGTGTCGTTCGCGTGGGCCGTCGCGGTCCGGTCGGCCTCGCCGGTGAGGTAGTTCGCCGTGCCGCTGCCCAGGGCGACGACCAGCAGGACGAACGCCGCCGGGGAGCCCAGGAGCCAGCCGAGCGGGCCGGCGCTGCGCCAGTTCCGCCGACGCAAGGAGAAGATCGATCCGACGCGAGACGGGGCGCTCACGTCTCCACCAGCCCGGTGCTGGCACCCGACGCCTCGGAATCGGGCCGGCCGTGCGGCTGGGCGAGGTATTCCCGCGACCGCATCTCGATGAGGCGCGAGACGGTCCGGTCGAACTCGAAGGCCTCGCGGCCGCTCTCGGCGGTGTAGAGCTCCTGCGCGTCGGCGTCCGCGGAGGCCACGAGCTTCACGTGCCGGTCGTAGAGCGTGTCGACCAGCGTGATGAAGCGCTTGGCCTCGTTCCGGTCCGCCTCTGCCATGACCGGGATCCCGTCCAGAATGACCGTGTGGTAGGCGCGGGCGAGCGCCATGTAGTCGGAGGCGCCGAGCGGCTTGCGGCAGAGATCGTCGAAACCGAACCGGGCCACGCCGGTCGCCTGCTCGGGGACCTCCACGGCCCGGCCGTGAACCGTGACCGTCGCCGGAAGGCCCCGGACCTTTCCGGTCAGTCCCTTGAAGGCGGCGTCGAGGGCGGCGCGCGCCTTGGCGTCGGCGGGAACGTGATAGACGGCCGCGCCGCCGAGCTTCTCCAGTCGGAAGTCGGTACGGGCGTCGAGCCGGACGACGTCCACGCGCTCCTTCAGGGTCGCGACGAACGGCAGGAACAGCGCCCGGTCAGCCCGCCCTCTAAAG
>NZ_BACT01000620.1:0-4823 GCF_000333255.1 Methylobacterium sp. B1
TCGATCTTGTCCAGCACGCCCTCGGGGCTCGGCGGCTCCGTCACGGTCTCCACACGCAGCCCGGCCTCGCGCAGCTGCGCCAGGACCGCGGGCGGGCCCGCCCCCTCGGTGGCGATGATCAGGTCGGGCTGCTGCGCCAGCAGGCCCTCGGCCGAGAGCGCCCGCAGGTAGCCGACATTCGGCTTCTCGCGCAGCGCCTCGGGCGGGTAGAGGCTGGTCGTGTCGACCGCGACGATCCGGCCGCCGGCGCCGAGGCGGTAGAGGATCTCGGTGACGGCACCGCCCAGTGCGGCGATGCGGGTGGCCGCCTGCGCGGCGGCGGCGCGCGGGGCGAGCGCACCGGCCGCGGCGGCGGCCAGGAGGGTGCGGCGCGATATCGGGGCGGGGGCGTTCATTTGGTCAGGATCAGCTTGTCGCTCGCGGTCACGCGCAGGCGATAGGCGTGGCCGCCGTGGCGGATGACGATCTCCCGGCGCCCCTGCAGGAGACGCGCCGAGCCGATCTCGGCCGCCGGCTCCGGCAGCGGAACGGGCTGCGTCGCGCCGGGCCCCGCGCGGGTCCCAGCCGGAAAGCCGCGCTGCCCCTCTCCTTCGGCACGCAACATGGACCGATCGCTCCAGAGCTGTTGTTTGTAAATCTTCAAATGAAAGACTTACTTGGATAGAGGAGCAGCTTAGCGGCAATCGATTGCGGGCGCCACCCCGCTGCGGTGGCGTCGTAATACTTCACAAGTCTCCTGTAGAGGCCGGGCGCTTCCGATTTTCGGATCCGCCGATGCGGCGCTGGACCGGTTCGGCTCCGTCGAGACCTTCGACCCGAGCGATATCGGCCGGAGCGCTGTCGACCGCGACGACCGGGTGCCATCGGGGCCCGCGCCCAGAACGGGCCGGCATGGGCCGCCACGTTGCGCGCCCAGTCCGGCCGCGCGATCGCCGCGGCGGCGAGGCGGGCGAGGCGCTGCGTCCGATCGGCGGAGCGGCGGAGCTGAGCGGCCTCAGGCCGCCGCGCCCTGACGCGGGCCCGCGTCCCAGTCGCCCCCCCAATCCTGGACGCTGTGGCCAGGCGCGACCTCCCGGTAGAGCCGCTCCGGCGCCATGTAGTCGGGCGCGCGGATCGGACTGCGGATCTCGTCGTCCGGCAGGGCGTGCCGCGCGCCCCGCCGGGCCGGATCCGGGACCGGCACGGCGGCGAGCAGCTTCTTCGTGTAGGGGTGCTGCGGGTCGCCGAAGATCGCGGCGCGCGGTCCGATCTCCACGATCTCGCCGAGATACATCACCGCCACCCGGTGGCTCACCCGCTCCACCACCGCCATGTCGTGCGAGATGAACAGGTAGGCGAGGCCGAACTCGGCCTGGAGATCGAGCATCAGGTTCACGACCTGCGCCTTCACCGAGACGTCTAGCGCCGAGACCGCCTCGTCGGCGACGATCAGCCGGGGGGTCAGGGCGAGGGCCCGGGCGATGCAGATGCGCTGGCGCTGGCCGCCGGAGAATTCGTGCGGGAAGCGCCCGGCCGTCTCGGGCGCGAGTCCGACCCGGGCGAGCAGCTCCTCGGCCCGAAGCCTTGCCGCGCGGGGCGCGGCGAGGCGGTTGATCAGCAGCGGCTCGGCCACCGCCGCACCGACGCTCAGGCGCGGGTCGAGGCTCGCGAACGGGTCCTGGAAGATCATCTGCATGCGCTGGCGGCGGGTGCGCAGGGTCTTCGGGTCGAGGCCGGTGATGTCCTCGCCGTCGAGCAGGACCGAGCCCGACAGCGGCTCGACGAGGCGCAGGATCGCGCGGCCGGTGGTGGACTTGCCGCAGCCGGATTCGCCGACCAGCGCCAGGGTCTCCCCGGCCGCGAGGCTGAACGAGACCCGCTCCACCGCGTGGACGCGGCCGGTCACGCGGCCGAGGAGGCCGGAGCGGATGTCGAACCGGGCGGTCAGGTCGCGCACCTCCAGCACCGGGCGCTCGGCGGCCCTGACGGTGTCGGGGGTCTCGGGCGTCGGCGCCGCCAGGCCGGTCGCCCGGTCGACCACCGGGAAGCGCATCGGGCGGGCGCGGCCCGCCATGGTCCCCAGCCGCGGGACCGCGGCCAGCAGCGCCCGCGTGTAGGGCTCGGCGGGGGCGTCGAAGATCCGTGCGGTCGGGCCGGCCTCCACGGCGCGGCCCCGGTACATCACCACGGTGCGGTCGGCGATTTCGGCGACCACGCCCATGTCGTGGGTGATGAACAGGACCGACATGCCCTCCTCGTCCTGCAGGCTCTTGATGAGGTCGAGGATCTGGGCCTGGATCGTGACGTCCAGCGCCGTGGTCGGCTCGTCGGCGATGAGGAGCTTCGGCCGGCAGGCCAGCGCCATGGCGATCATCACCCGCTGGCGCATGCCGCCGGAGAAGCGGTGCGGGTACTCGTGCAGGCGCGACCGGGCGGCCGGGATCCGGACCTTGTCGAGGAGCCGGAGCGCCTCCGCCTCGGCGGCGGACCGCGACAGGCCCCGGTGCCGGATCAGCGCCTCGGCGATCTGGAAGCCGATGGTGAGCACCGGGTTCAGGGAGGTCATCGGCTCCTGAAAGATCATGGCGATGGAATCGCCGCGCACCCGCCGCATCTCGGCCTCGGGGGCCGTGAGCAGCTCGCGCCCCGCGAAGCGCACGCTGCCGCCGATGCGGCTCGCATCCCGCGGCAGGAGGCGCAGGATCGACAGGGCGCTGACGCTCTTGCCGGAGCCGGACTCGCCCACGAGCGCCACGGTCTCGCGGGGCCCGACATCGAAGGAGACGCCGTGCACGACCGCGCGCCAGCGGCCCTCCGAGCGGAAGGACACGGTGAGGTCGGAGACCGAGAGGATCGGGTCCGTCACGGGCTTCACTCCTGATCCAGCGGGGTTCGACGGGGCGACTCCACACCGTCCCCGCGTCCTCCGACGCGACGATGTTCCCGCCTCTCCGATGCGCACCGACGCTGATGACGGAGCGCGACGGGCCCCCTCTCCCGTGCGGGAGAGGGTTGGGGTGAGGGATGAGAAGGTTCAGGACCGAGCACACCGTCGACGCTCCGACAGGGCGCGCCCCATCCTGAAAGACCTGATCCCTCACCCTGTCCCTCTCCCGCCCGGGAGAGGGGACCCGCGCCCGATCCTGAAGCCCCAGTGCCGGAAAGGGCCTTCCGGTCTGTCCGCCCCTCTGCGGGGCAGGCGCGGTCACGGCAAGCCGGCAGCCCTCGAAGCCCCGCCGCATGCTCTAGAGCACCCGGCGCGGGTCGAGGGCGTCGCGCAAACCGTCGCCGATGAAGTTGATCGACAGCACCGTCAGGAAGATCGCGCCCCCCGGGAACAGCGCCCAGTGCGGGGCGACGTCGAGATGGTCCTTGGCGTCGAACAGCAGCCGCCCCCAGGTCGGGATGTCGGGCGGGAAGCCGAGCCCCAGGAAGGAGAGCGTCGATTCCGCGATGATCGCCGACGAGACCTCGATGGAGGCCGCCACGATCACCGGCCCCAGGGCGTTCGGCAGGATGTGGCGGCGCACGAGGTGCCCGGTGGTCGCCCCCTGTGAGCGGGCCGCCTCCACGAACTCCTTCTCGCGCAAGCTCAGGAACTGCGCCCGCACCAGCCGGGCGACCGGCATCCAGCGCAGGCCCCCGATCACCGCGACGATCATCAGGAACACGCCGCCCTGGCTGCCGAACACGGCCTTCAGGCTGTCGCGGAACAGGTAGATCACAAGGAGCAGCAGCGGCAGCTGCGGCAGCGACAGGAACAGGTCGGTCAGCCACATCAGCACCGGGTCGAGGAGGCGGCGCGACATGCCGGCGAGCGCGCCCACCAGCACGCCGATCAGGCTCGCCACCGCCATGGCGGCGAAGCCCACGGCGAGCGAGATCCGGCCGCCGTAGATCATCCGGGCGAGGAGATCCTGGCCGAGATCGTCGGTGCCGAACGGGTGGTCCCAGGACGGACCCTGGAGCTGGGCCGCGAAGTCGATATCGTCGATGGCGACCGGCCAGAGCAGGCCGCCGAACACCACGCCGGCGACGAGGAGCGCCAGCACGCCGACGCTGGCGAGCGCCAGCCGGTGCCGCCGGAAGCGCCGCCACGTCTCCCGCGCCGGCGAGGCCGGCGCGCGGGCGACGGGCACCGCCTCATCGGAGGGCGATGCGAGGGTCGAGCCAGCCATAGAGCAGGTCCGCGACGAGGTTGAACAGGATGACGAGGCCGGCGAACACGAAGGTCACCGCCATCACCACCGGCGTGTCGTTGGCCAGCATCGCGTCGATCAGCAGCGAGCCGATGCCGGGGATCCGGAAGATCTGCTCGGTGACGATGGCGCCGCCGAACACCGCCGGGATCTGGAGGGCGACGAGCGTCACCACCGGGATCAGGGCGTTGCGGGCGATGTGCCGGCGGGTCACCGTGCCCTCCGACAGGCCCTTGGCGCGGGCCGTGGTGACGTAGTCGAGGCGGGCGACGTCCAGCGCCGAGGCGCGCACGTAGCGGGTGTAGGAGGCGGCCTGAAAGAAGCCCAGCACCGCCACCGGCATGATCGCCTGCCGGACATTCGCCCAGACCCAGGGCAGGCCGGAGCCCGGCAGGTCGGCCTGGTAGACGAAGGGCAGCCAGCCGAGCTTGATCGAGAACAGCAGGATGAACAGCAGGCCGGTGAAGAAGGTCGGCAGCGAGAAACCCACGAAGGCCAAAGTGTTGGCGACCTGGTCGGCCAGCGAGTAGGGCCGGCGCGCCGCATAGAGGCCTACCGGCACGGCGATCAGCAGCGCCAGGACCTGCGAGGAGCCGACGATGAACAGAGTCGTCGGCAGCCGCTGCAGGATCAGCGTGTCGACAT
>NZ_BACT01000619.1:0-1522 GCF_000333255.1 Methylobacterium sp. B1
CGCCGGGCGGGATCGTCTCAATTGCCGCGCCGGCATAGGCGACGGTGCCCCGGGTCGGGCGCAGGGCGCCGCTGAGCAGGCGGAGGAGGGTGGACTTGCCGGCCCCGTTCGGGCCGACGATCACCTGGAGGGTGCCGCCTTCCACCCCCAGGGAGACGTCGCGCACGAGGTCGCGCCCCGCCACCGTGACGGTCAGGTCGCGCGCCGTGAGCAGGGCCGGATCAGACATCGTCCGGCCGCACCCGGTCGAGGAGCAGCCACAGGAAGACCGGCGCCCCGACCAGCGCCGTGACGATCCCGATGGGCAGTTCGGCGGGCGCGGCGACGAGGCGCGCCACCACGTCGGCGAGGATCAGGAAGGCGCCGCCGAGGAGCGCCGAGGCCGGGAGCAGCAGCCGGTGCCCCGGGCCGATCAGCAGCCGCAGGGCGTGCGGCACCACGAGGCCGACGAAGCCGATCACCCCGGCCGCCGCCACGCTGGCGCCGACCGCGACCGCCACCAGCACGATGCAGGCGCGCTTCAGCCGCTCCACCGGGACGCCGAGATGGAACGCCTCGGCCTCGCCGAGGACCAGGGCGTTCAGGCCGCGGCCGAGGAACGGGACCGCGGCCAGCACCGGCAGGATCAGCGGCGCCGAGGCCGCGACCTTGGCCCAGGTGGCGCCCCCGAGGCTGCCGAGGGACCAGAAGGCGAGATCGCGCAATTGCCGGTCGTCGCTGACGAAGGTCAGCAGGCCGGTCAGCGCGCCGCTCAGCGCGCCGAGGGCGATCCCGGCAAGCAGCATCGTCGCCACGGCGGTGCGCCCGGACCGCGTGGCGAGGACGTACAGGATGAGGGTCGCGCCCAGGCCCCCGAGGAAGGCCCCGGCCGGCAGGACCGCGTAGGGCAGCGGCCCGGGCAGCCCGAGATGGGCGAGGATGCGGTCGCCGAGGACGATGATGAGCGCGGCGGCGAGCCCCGCCCCCGACGAGACCCCGACCAGCGCCGGGTCGGCCAGGGGATTGCGGAACAGCCCCTGCATCAGCGCGCCGGAGACCGCCAGCCCCGCCCCGACCATCAGCCCCAGCAGAGTGCGGGGCAGGCGGATGGAGAGGATCACGAGGGCGTCCCGGGCGCGGGCCGGATCGCTGCCGTCCCCCAGCAGGACCGCCAGGACCCGCTCCACCGGGATGCGGATCGCCCCGAGGCTCACGGAGAGCAGGGCGGCGGACACCACCAGGGCCGCCAGGATCCCCAGCACCCAGGGCGCCGGGGACCGCCGGCTCACGCGCGCCGCCCGCCGCCGCGCGGCTCAGTCACGCGGCAGGTCCGGGTAGAGCGCCCGCATCAGGTCCGTGGCGGCCTGCGGCGTGCGCGGACCGAAGCCGAGGAGGTAGAGCCCGTCCATGGCCACCAGCCGGCCTTGGGCGCCCGCGGGGGTCTGGGCGAGGGCCGTGCCGGGGGCGAAGATACCCTCGGGCTTCGGCGGCTCCAGGCCCTTCTGCATCATCACCACCGCGTCTGGAGCGGCGGCCACGATGG
>NZ_BACT01000618.1:0-6147 GCF_000333255.1 Methylobacterium sp. B1
CGATATCCCGCTGTTCCGCACGACGCTGGCCGACATCACCCGCGGACAGCCGAACTGCCTTCTGCTCACCGAATTCGCCGGCGACGACCTCGCCGCCGTGACGCGCGACCTGAAGCGCCTCGACGCCTGCATGGCCGATCACGGCTTCCCGGACGCCGTCGTGGAGGTGGTCGAGCCCGCCCGCCAGAAATCGGTGTGGGAGGTTCGCGAGGCCTGCCTCAACATCATGATGTCCATAAAGGGCGACGCCAAGCCGGTCTCCTTCATCGAGGATTGCGCCGTCCCGCTGGAGCACCTCGCCGATTACACAGACGCGGTCACGGCGGTCTTTGCCAAGCACGGCACCCGCGGCACGTGGTACGCCCACGCCTCGGTGGGCTGTCTGCACGTTCGCCCGATCCTCGACATGAAGGAGGCTGGCGACGTCCGCCGGATGCGCGCGATCGCGGAGGAGACCTCCGAGCTGGTGCGCCGCTACAAAGGCTCGTATTCCGGCGAGCATGGCGACGGCATCTCACGCTCGGAATACATCGAGCCGCTGTTCGGCTCGGTCCTGACGCGCGCCTTCGAGGACGTGAAGGACGCGTTCGATCCCGAGAACCGCCTCAACCCCGGCAAGATCGTGCGCCCGCTCGCGATGGATGACCGGTCTCTGTTCCGCTTCAAGCCCGACTACACGGTGACGGAGCCGATGAAGCCGGCGCTCGACTGGTCGGATTGGGGCGGCTTCGGCTCCGCCGTCGAGATGTGCAACAACAACGGCACCTGCCGGAAGCTCGCCGGCGGCGCCATGTGCCCGTCCTACCGGGTGACGGGGGAGGAACAGCACCTTACGCGCGGCCGCGCCAATTCCCTGCGGCTCGCCATCTCGGGCCAGCTCGGTAAGGAGGCCTTCACCAGCCCGGAGATGAAGCGGACTCTCGATCTCTGCGTCTCCTGCAAGGCCTGCCGCCGGGAATGCCCGACCGGCGTCGACATGGCCAAGATGAAGATCGAGTTCCTGCACCATTACCACGCCCGCCACGGGCTGCCGCTCCGCGAGCGGCTCATCGCCATGATGCCGCTCTATGCCGGGGCGGCCGCGAAGCTCGCGCCGATCCTCAACCTGCGCGACCGGTACCCGGCCCTCGCGGCCCTGTCGGAGCGCGTCGCCGGCCTGTCGGCCAGGCGCTCGTTGCCGCGCTGGCGTCGGCCCTGGAGCGAGCAGGGCGAACCCGCGCATACCCACGACGTCGCGGGGGATTTCCGCGACGTGATCCTCTTCGGCGACACCTTCAACCGCGCCTTCGAGCGGGAGAATCTCGAGGCGGCCGAGCGCGTGCTGCTGGCCGCGGGCTACCGGCTGCATCGGGTCTATCCGGCCCGCGGCCGGCGCCCGCTCTGCTGCGGCCGGACGTGGCTCTCCGCCGGCCAGACGGACCGGGCCCGGCTGGAGGCGCACCGAACCCTCGACGCGCTTCTGCCCTTCGTCCGCGCGGGCGCGCGGGTCGTCGGCCTGGAACCATCCTGCCTGCTCACGTTCCGGGACGAGTTCACAGCGCTCCTCCCCGGTGCGGATTCGGCGCTTCTGGCGCGGCAGTCCGTCCTGTTCGAGGAGCTGCTGGCCGCAGACCTGACGGCGGGCCGGATCGCGCTACCGTTCGCGGACCAGGGCGGGCGCGTCGCGCACCTGCACGGCCATTGCCACCAGAAGTCGTTCGGCGTGATGGGCTCGGTGGAGACGGTGCTCCGGGCCGTGCCGGGGCTCGACCTGCGGGTCGTCGAATCGAGCTGCTGCGGCATGGCCGGCGCCTTCGGCTATCGGCCGGAATCCATCGAGACATCCTTCGCCATGGCAGAGCTGTCGCTGTTCCCGACCCTGCGCGCCGCCGGGCCGGACGATCTCGTGATCGCCGACGGGACAAGCTGCCGACATCAGATTCACGATGGCCTCGGTCTCGAGGCGGAACATGTGGCTCGCGTTCTCGATCGGGCCCTCGTGCCTCGACACTCCATTGCCGGAGACTTACACATACACAACAGGTCGCACTGATCTGGTTTGTGTCGGGGGACCATGAACAAGATCGAGCCCGGGATCGGCATCAGCCGCCGCTACCTCCACGACGAGGTCGCGGACCGGATGCGGGAGCTGATCCGGTCCGGGGAGATGGAGCCGAAGGCCCGGATCAACGAGAGCGAGCTGACGGAGCGCTTCGGGATCTCGCGGACCCCGCTCCGCGAGGCGATCAAGATCCTGGCGACGGAAGGGCTGCTCGAACTGCTTCCGAACCGCGGGGCGCGGGTCGCCAGCATCTCGGAGACCGAGCTCGAGGAAATGATGGAGGTGATCGCCGGGCTCGAGGCGACCGCCGGGGACCTGGCCTGCCGCACCATCACCGACGCCGAGATCGACGCCCTCGCGGTCGACCACGACGCGATGGTGGCGGCCTGGCAGTCGGGCGACGAGGCGGGCTACTTCAGCCACAACCGCCGGATCCACGAAGGCATCATGGCGGCCAGTCGCAACGTCATTCTGGCGAATATCTACGAGAGCCTGTCCGGCCGGATCCAAAGGTCGCGGTATTCCGCGCACCAGACCCCGGATCAGTGGGCCCGCGCGGTCTCCGAGCACGAACGGATGATCGAACTCCTCCGTGCCCGGGACGGCGCTGCCCTGGCCGTCCTGATGCGCGAGCATATCCGCGGGAAGAAGTCCGTCATCGCCGCCAATTACGGCGCGGCGGAGGTTGCCTGAAGGCTCAGCCCGGCATCCCCGTCATCTCGAACCAGAACGACGCGCCCGGGGTGCGGGAATCGTTCGCGTAGAGGAACGGAATGTCCGGTCCGGTCGCGCGGGCGGCAAAGACCGTCTTCACCCGGGCGCTCATCGCCGGGTCCTGACAGATATACATCACCGGCACGGTCACGCGGAACGGCGGAGCGCCGCACAGCAGCATCGCGGCCAGAAGATACTGCTCGTTGTACAGGCGGCAATTCCAGGCTGACGGATAATCGTCCGGAATGAAGATGTCGTGGATCTGTACGATCACGCCCGGCGCGAGGCGCGGCATCACCTCAAAGAAGAACACCGTGACGTCGGAGTTCGCGAAGGACCGATGCGATCCATCGAAAAACAGGATGTCGCCGGCCTTCAGTTCCTCGAAGATCTTCAGGTCGCAGGATTCCAGCGGGCTGCGGACGGTCCAGTCGCACAGGGCGTCGATCTCGCGGCGTGGCATCGGATCGATGGAGGTGATCCGCGTCGGCAGCTTCAGCGTGTCGATCGCGTGGCGCGCGAAGCAGGTCGAGCACCCGGAGCCGATCTCGAAGTATCGTTCAGGGCGCTTCCAGGCCAGCATCGTCAGCAGGGCGGCGCCGTCGAGGGCGGTGAACCACGTGTTGTTCCAGTGCGGTGCAGCCGAACCCGCAGCGTGCGCGTCGTGCGGGACGCTGTGGAGCAGGTCGGCCTGCGCTTCCAGGGCGGTGAGGAACGCCTCGTAGGCCGCATGGTTCTGGCCGAGGACGGCTTTGAGCCGGCCGTGCGGCGCCTGGCCCGGCTTCCACCGCGCGGACGGCACGACCGGATAGTAATCGTGGACCGTATGACTCCAGCGGAAGGCTTCGCCGCTCGCCCGGAAGATATCCACCCCCGCGCGTCGGCCGGCAGTCCTGACAACGTCCTTCAGCATGGTGCCTCCCGGGTTCCGGGTGAAGGATGCCGGGATTGCAACTTCTGGTCGAGTCCGGTGGACCACCTACGCAGTCCGACCTGATTTCACGGTTAGGAGGCGATGAAGACGCACCGGCTTCGCGGCCCGCTGCGGGCGGTCTGCGCCGCGGGATGATTGTCAGGCACCCGGACAGGTCGAAGCTTTCAGGCCGCGCTCTGCGCCCGCAACCCCGCGACCAGATCGGTGAACCGGTCACCCTGGACGATGACGTGGCTCCGGAGCGCCTCGGCCGCCCCGACTTCGTCTCCGGCGATGATGGCAGCGACGATCGCTTCGTGTTCGGCGAGCGATTGCGGCAAGCGCTGGCGCACGCGCAGCTGCAGACGCCGATACGGCGCGAGACGGCGATGCAGTGACAGCGCCTGCTCCGCCAGGAAGGCGTTGCGGCTGGCCCGATACACCACCGTATGGAACACGTAATTCTCGGCGTAATAGGCCTCGGTATCCTCCGTCGACAGGGCCCCGCGGCAGCCTTCGAGGGCGGCGCGCAGCGCGGCGGCATCCTCGGCCACGAGGCGGCGTGCGGCGAGGCGACCGCACGCCGCCTCGATTTCCGCCATCGTCTCGAACATGGCCAGCAGCAGGTGTGGCTCGGGCGCGCTGACGATGGCGCCGCGCCGGGGCTTCGTCTGGACGAGTCCGGTCACGGCGAGCTGCAGCAGCGCCTCGCGGATCGGCGTGCGCGAGACCCCGAAACGGGCCGCGAGCTGATTCTCATCGAGCCGCGATCCCAGCGCGAGTTCGCCCGCCACGATCTCGTCCTCGATTCGCTGCCGTAGCCGTTGCGCGTGGCTCATGCGCCTGGTTCCTCCCCCGATCGTCGGGCCGCGCGTCGTCCCGCCCGTTGAGGCCGGCGGATGTCCAACGCACGCGAACATTATGCTGGAGCATTGACAAAATATACAAGGCGGTTTTCCATGCATACAACGAAGCGCCCCACTATTGCGGCGCACAAAACTTTGCCGCGTTGTTTGCGGTGCGGGAGAAATCCATGACGCCAACTCGTCGCTCGCTGATCGCGGCCACGCTCGCGGCTCCGGCGGTCCTGCGGTTCGGGCTGGGCTCTGCCCAAGCCGCCACCACGCTGAAGCTGTCCCACCAGTTCCCGGGCGGCACCATCGACGAGGGCGACTTCCGCGACCGCATGTGCCGGAAGTTCGCCAAGATGGTCGGCGAGCGCTCGAAGGGCGCCCTGGACGTCCAAGTCTATCCCGGCTCCTCGCTGATGAAGACGAACGCCCAGTTCGGCGCGATGCGCAAGGGCGCCCTCGACATGTCGCTCTATCCGAGCCCCTATGCCGGCGGCGAGGTGCCGGAGCTGAATATCGGCCTGATGCCGGCGCTGGTGACGTCCTATGCCCAGGCGGTGGCCTGGAAGGCGGCGCCGGTCGGGCGCAAGCTCTCGGAAATCCTCGACGCCAAGGGGATCGTCCTGGTCTCGTGGGTCTGGCAGGCCGGCGGCGTCGCGAGCCGCGAGCGCGCTCTCGTTTCGCCGGCCGACGCCAAGGGCATGAAGGTCCGGGGCGGTTCGCGCGAGATGGACATGATGATGAAAGAGGCCGGCGCAGCCACCCTCTCCATCCCGTCGAACGAATCCTACGCGGCGATGCAGACCGGCGCCTGCGATGCGGTAATCACCTCGTCCACCAGCCTGATTTCCTTCCGCCTGGAAGAGCTGTCCAAGGCCCTCACCTCGGGCCGCGAGCGCTCCTACTGGTTCATGCTCGAGCCGATCATGATGTCGAAGATCGTGTTCTCGGGCCTGCCGAAGGAGCAGCAGGACCTGATCATGGCGGTGGGCACCGAGCTGGAAGCCTTCGGCCAAGCCGGCGCCAAGGAGGATGACACTCGGGTCGAGGAGATCTTCTCCAAGGCCGGGGCCAAGGTCGTCCAGGTTGACGAGAAGTCGCTGGGTCAGTGGCGGGACCTCGCCCGCAACACGGCCTGGAAAGATTACGCCGCCAAGAACGCGAACTGCGCGGAACTGCTGAAGCTCGCGGAGCAGGTCGCGTGAGTCACGGCTTCGACGCGGCTACGGCCGCTCCGGAGGCGCGGGGCGCGGCCGAGCCGCGTCTGCCCGGCCTGCTCGGCGCCTTCGACCGGACGATGCGCCTGCTGAATCAAGTGATCCTGGCGGTCGGCGGCCTCTGCCTGGTGGCGGCCTGCCTCGTCCTGACCCACAGCGTGGTCGTCCGCTATCTCCTGAAGGAACCGACGGAGTGGCAGGATGAGATGGCGGTGTTCCTGATCATCGGGGCCACCTTCCTGTCGGCCGCCGGCGTCCAGGCCAAGCGCGGCCACGTCGCGATCGAGGCCCTGACCGGTCTCCTGCCGCCGGCCGCCAACCGCGTGCGCCTTCTGCTGGCCGACATCGTCAGCCTCGCCTTCTGCCTGTTCTTCGCCTGGAAGAGCTGGTCGCGGGATCACGAGGCCTGGG
>NZ_BACT01000617.1:0-10873 GCF_000333255.1 Methylobacterium sp. B1
CCCGCCCCGAGCACCGACCAGCGGTACTGATCGCCGAACAGCCGATCGGCGGTGCGCTTCATGTGCATCACGTCGTCGGGATGCGCGCCGATCCCGCCCTGCAGTCCGAACACCGTCTGGATGAACAGCGGCGCTTGCACGAGGCCGCGGTCGAAAAAGTATTTCAGATTGTAGAGATGCGCGGTGTCGTAGCACTCGAACTCGAATTTCGTCCCGTTCGGACCGCAGGTCGTCAGGATGTGCTCGATCTGGCCGAAGGTGTTGCGGAAGATGATGTCCTTGTTGCCGAGATAGTCCCGCTCCCACTGATGCTTCAGGTCCTTGAAGCGGTCGAGCATCCCGAACAGGCCGAAATTCATCGAGCCGAGGTTCAGGGAGGCGACCTCCGGCTGAAAGGTCGCGGCCGGGCGCACCCGCTCCTCGATCGACATGGTCGGCGCGCCGCCGGTGGTGATGTTCACCACGCAGTTCGAGCGCTGCTTGATCACCGGCAGGAACTTGGCGAAGGCCTCGGGTGTCTGGTCGGGCTGGCCGTTCACCGGATTGCGGGCATGCAGATGCACGATGGCGGCGCCGGCCTCGGCGGCGCCGATGGCGGCGTCGGCGATCTCCTCGGGCGTCACGGGCAGGTGCGGCGACATGCTGGGCGTGTGGATCGCGCCCGTCACCGCGCAGGTGATGATGACTTTCCGCTGTGAGGCCATGCTCAGTCCTTCTGTGAAGCCTTGTGGGCCCGGAGCGCCGCCAGCCGCGTGTCGCGGCGGTCCATGCGTGCGGGTAGATCGTCCGGCGGCTGCCACTTGGCCAGGATCGCCTCGGTGGCCGGCGCCTCGTAGACCGAAGGCGGCGCCGGATCGGCGGCCAGGCTTTTGTAGAAGCCGGTATAGCGGGCGCAGTAATCGGCGATGCCGCCCGGCGCGTTCAACTCGATCGTCTCGAACGGTCCCATGAAGCTCCAGCGCAGGCCGAGCCCGTCCGCGACGGTCTTGTCGAGATCCTGCGGGGTGACATAGCCCTCCGAGGTGAGACGGAACGCCTCCGCCAGCAGGGCGCCCTGAAGCCGGTTGAGGATGAAGCCCTCGATCTCCTTCAGCACCGTGATGGGGACCTGTCCGATGGCCTCGTACACCGCTCGCGCTCGTGCCAGAGCCGCCGGATCGGTCCAGGCCGCGCCGGAGATCTCCACGAGCGGGATCAGGTGCGGCGGATTCACCGGATGGCCGATGAGGCAGCGCGCCCGGCCCGGCAGATTTTCGGTGAACAGCGAGCAGCGGATGGCCGATGAGGACGACGCGATCACCGCGTCCCGCGGCGCGTGGGCATCGAGCTCGGCAAAGAGGGTCCGCTTGACGTCGAGCCGTTCGGGCCCGTTCTCCTGGACGAAGTTCACACCGTCAAGGGCGGCGGCGAGACTCCCCGCGCTCCGGATGCGCCCGGCAGCTCCCTCCGGATCGGTACAGAGCCCGTTGGCCGCCAGGGTGCGGAGTCCTTCGGCGCAGAGCGGGAGCGCAGCCTCGGCGACGCCCTCGGCGGAATCGAACAGCCGCACGTCCCAGCCGGCGCGGGCGAAGATCATCGCCCAGGCCCGGCCGATCAGGCCGGCGCCGACGATCGCGACGCTTTCGGTCATAGCCACAGCACCTTCCGTCTCAGCTCCTGATCTTCGCGCAAGAGGCGCGACTCGCCCGCCCACTGCACGCTGCCCCGCTCCAGCGCCACGGTCCGGTCGGACAGGGCCCGCGCCAGATCGAGGTGATGGTCCACCAGGATGATCGCGATCTCGCGGCGCAGCCGGTCGAAGGCCTCGAACAGCTCTTCGGTCACGGCCGGCGACAGGCCTTCGAACGGCTCGTCGAGAAGCAGGAGCCGCGTATCGCCCGACAGCGCGCGCGCCACCGCCACCATCTGCTGCTCGCCGCCCGACAGGCGGGCGGCATCGACGGTCCAGCGCTCCTTGAGCCGCGGGAAGAACTCCAGAACCTTCTCCTCATCCCAATGGATGCCGGCACCGGTGAGCCGCCGCAGACGACCGAGGCCCAGATTCTCGGCGACGCTCATCCCGGCGAACAGCGCCCGCCCCTGCGGCACGTAGCCGATGCCGAGCCGGGCGATCTTGTCGGGCGAGAGGCCAGCGATGTCCCGGTTGGCGAGCACGATCCGGCCGGCGGCCGGTGATGCTGTGCCGATCAACGTCTTGAGCAGGGTCGACTTGCCGGCGCCGTTGCGGCCGAGGAGCGCCACCACCTCACCCCGGTTCACCGTGAGGGTGACCCCGTTGAGGATGTGCGACTTGCCATAGAAGGTATCGACGCCCTCCATGGCGAGCAGCGTCTCGGCCTCGGCGGCGCTGGCGCGCGGCTTCGCGGCGATCGCCGCCGTGCCCGATCCGAGGTAAACCGCCTGGACCCGGGCATCGTCCCGGGCATCCGCGACGGAGCCGTCGACCAGCACGGCGCCGTCGGCCATCACGGTGACGCGGTCGGCCAGACGGAACACGCGGTCGATGTCGTGCTCCACGAGCAGGACCGGGATGTCGGCCGAGAGCGCCTTGATCAGCTCGCCGACGCGCTCGCGCTCGGCGGCGGCCAAGCCGGCGAGCGGCTCGTCGAGAAGCAGCACGCGGGGTTGCGTGGCCAGCGCCAGCCCCATGTCGAGGAGCCGCTGGCCGCCGTAGGACAGGCTGCCGGCCTCGGCCCGCTCGATCCCGGCGAGGCCCGTCCAGCGCAGCAGCTCGGCGGTGTCGTCGGCGATCGCGCGGATCGAAAGGGCGTCCCGCCAGGGGCTGAAATGCGCCGCGTGGCGCGCCTGCACCGCCAGGCGGACGTTCTCCTCCACTGAGAGGCCCGGGAACAGGTTGGTGATCTGGAACGAGCGCCCGAGTCCGGCCCGGGTGATCGCGTGCGGTTCCAGGCCGGCGATCTCTTGACCGTCGAGGCGGATGCTGCCGCCGCTCGGCCGGAACATGCCGGAGAGCAGATTGAAGGCCGTGGTCTTGCCGGCACCGTTGGGGCCGATCAGGGCGTGAAGCGTCTTGTCCGCCACCGCGAAGGAGACGCCCCGCACCGCGTTCACGGGGCCGAAGTTCTTCCTGATGGCATCGGCGACGAGAACCGGTCCCGTGCCGCGTCCCTCGGCGATGAAGCGCGCCGGGACGCGGCCCGAGGCGCCGGCGCGGCGGGCCGCCATGGCCGCGCCCTCGGTCGGGACGCGCCGGAACGGCTTGAGCAGCCGCGCCGCGATGCCGACCAGCCCGTCCGGCGAGAACACGATGAAGGCGACGAACAGCAGCCCGAAATACAGCAGCCAGTCGGCGGTGTAGATCGACAGGAACTCGCGGAACAGGATGTAGAACAGCGCGCCGAGGGCCGGCCCGAGGAACGAGCGCATCCCGCCGATCACCACCATGGCGAGCAGTTCGCCCGAGAACGCGATGGAGATCGGGTCGGCCGAGGTGAAGCGATGACTGTAGGCCGAGAGCGCCCCGGCCAGCCCGGTGATCGTCGCCGAGATCACGAAGGCCGCGAGCTTGTAGCGGTTGGTGGCGTAGCCGAGGAAGCCGGCACGCTGCTCGTTCTCGCGGATCGCCACGAGTACCGTGCCCATCGGCGAGCGCCGGAACCGCCAGAGCGCGACCAGCACCGCGAAGGCGATACCCGACACCGCCGCGTAGTAGGCGCCGGGCTCCTGCAGCACCGCCCAGCGGTGCAGGTTGCCGATGCCGTTCTCGCCGCCGGTCAGGTCGGTCCAGCGGAACGCGATGGCGTAGAGCATCGCCGTGAAGGCGAGCGTCAGCAGCGAGAAGTAGACACCCCGCCGTCGCAAGATCAGGGCTCCGGCCGCCAGAGCCGCGACTCCGGTGATCGCCAGGGCGCCGAGGAGCGGCAGCGCCATGTCGCCGGGGACAAGCCGCGTCTGCAGGATCGCCACCGCGTAGGCGCCGATCCCGAACCAGGCCCCATGGCCGAAGGAGGTGAGCCCGGTCCAGCCGACCAGGATGTTTAGGCCGAGCACGGCCAGGGCGAAGATCACCACGTCGGTGGCGGTGATCAGCGTCAGGCCGATGGCGTCGAGGGCGAAGGGCAGGACGATGAGGGCGGCGAGCGCCGCCCAGAGCTGGCGGCTCTCGCGCAGGATCAGGTCGCGCTGCGGCAGGGCGAGCGGCAGCGGCTCGGCGGTTCCGGACATGGGACGCTCTCCGCTCACTCGAACCGGGCGATGTGCTCGCCGAACAGGCCGCGCGGGCGCAGCAGCAGGACGAGCACCATGAGGGCGTAGACGGCGGCCTCGGTGGCCGGCGGATAGGCGTAGGCGGTGAGGCCCCGGACCACGCCGACGATCAGCGCGGCGAGCACCACCCCCCAGAAAGAGCCGAGGCCGCCGATCACCACCACCACGAAGGCGAAGGTGAGGATCTCGGCGCCCATGGCGGGCTGGACCCCTGTGACCGGGGCCATCATGGTCCCGGCCAGCGCCGCGAGCCCCACCGCGATGGTGACAACGGCGGTCATGTAGGGCCGGAGCGAGATGCCGAGGGCCGCGACCATGTCGGGGTTCTGCACGCCGGCCCGGACCACGCGCCCAAAGCTGGTGCGGGTCAGGAGCAGCCAAAGGCCGGCCACGCAGGCCACAGCCACCACGAGGATCGAGAGCCGGTAGCGCGAGTAGATCAGGTCGCCGATGAAGACCTGACCGCGCAGCCATGTCGGGATCCCGAACGGCACCGGCGCCGCCCCGAAGGCCATGCGCAGGGCCTGCTCGGCCACCATGGCGAGTCCGAATGTGAGGAGCAGGCCGAGGGTCGGATCGCCGCGATAGAAGCGCCGCAACAGGAAGCGCTCGATCACGAGCCCGAGCACCCCCACCGCCAGGGGAGATGCGATGAGGGCGCCGCCGAAACCGATCGAGGGCGTCAGCAGCACGGTCAGGTAGGCGCCGATGGCGTAGAAGGCACCGTGGGCGAGGTTCACGATGCCGCCGAGGCTGAAGATCAGCGACAGGCCGAGCGCGATCAGCAGATATTGCACGCCGATCAGCAGGCCGTTGAGCACCTGCTCCAGGATGAAGACGAGCTGCATGACGGCCTCACGCCGGGAAGGTGCAGGCGTTCTCGTCACGGGTGGTGGCGAGGACCTCCAGGCTCTCGCCGGGACCGGGGAGCGGCCCGGTCGAGGTGAAGATGTCGTAGGGGTTCTTGACCTGATCCGCCGGCAGGGCGGTGATCGCGAACATCTCCTGCATCAATTCGTGGTCCCAGGGGCGGAAATAGCCCTCGCGGACCTTGGCGATGTCGAACTTCGCGCCCGATTCCAGGTGCTCGACGACCTTGATCGACTCGGTCGCCTTCAGCTCGTTCATCGACTGCGCAACGATCTTGAGCGCGGTGTAGTCACCCCAGCCCTGGTTCTCCGGCGGCTTCTTGTACTTGGCCTTGAAGGCGGCGACGAACGTCTTCGCCGAGGGCGAGTCGATCTGGTGATGCCAGATCACCGGCCAGGTTCCGAGGAAGTTGCCGGGCCCGGCACCCCAGGCGAGCGCCGTGTCGAAGCCGAAGCCGGCGACCGGGAACGGCAGGCCGAACTCGCTGTATTGCTTGAGGAAATTGGTGATCTGCGCGCCCGCGAGGTTGCAGATCACGAGGTCCGGCTTGGCCTGACGGAGCTTGAGCAGGAAGGGCGAGAAGTCCGTGAGCTCGGTGGGGATCAGATCCTCGCCGACGAGCGTCGCGTCGTTGGCCGCGAAGTATTTCTTGGCCTGCTTCAACAGGTCGTGGCCGAAGGCGTAGTCGGCCGTGAGCGCGTAGACCTTGCGACCCTTGATCAGGCCGCGGTCGAGCAGCGCGCGCCCGCAGGCGCGCACCATCATGGTGTTCTGCGATTCGACGTGGAACATGAAGCGTTTGCAGTCGGAGCCGCGCAGCGCGTCCGAATTGGCGCCGGTGTTGATGAATAGGATCTTCTCCCGCTGAGCCACTTGGCTGATCGCCAGCGCCGAAGCCGAGTTGATCTCGCCGACGAGGCACGCCACGCGGTCCCGCTGGACCATGCGCTCGGCCTTGGCCGAGGCAGTCTGCGGGTTGACGCTGTCCTCGGAGAGAAGCTCGACCTTCCGACCCGCGATGCCGCCCGCGGCATTGATCTCCTCGACCGCGAGCTGCGCCGCCTGCACGGCGAACTCGCCGAGCGGTCCGAGGAAGCCGGTCCGCGGCGTCAGGTGCCCGATCCGGATCACGTCCGACTGACCCTGCGACAGGGCCGGGCTCGCAAGAGCCGGCGCGAGAAGCGCTGCGCCGCCGGCTTTCAGAAGGCTGCGGCGAGAAAGGGAATCCCCGAACCGGTCCGTCATCGTTCCGCTCCCGTGCGTTTCCTCCAGCCGGGTTGTTGTTGTGGGCTCTGGCGGCCCTCACCCAAACTGTGATCACAGATCACTAGCGCGATAGTGCCGGATCCGTCTAGGGTCGGCATATGAATTCCACATCGGTCCTTGCCGAACTGCCTCTGCTCGAACGGCGGACCCTGTCCGACACCGTCTATGAAGCCCTGTCGGACCTCCTGGCCTCGGGACGGCTGGCGCCGGGCGACCGGCTGTCCCTGCGCCAGAGCGCGGCGGCGCTCGGCGTCTCGGTCATGCCGGTCCGCGAGGCGGTGAGCCGTCTGGCGGCGGACGGCGTGCTGGAAGTGGCTCCGAACCGGGTGATCCGGGTGCCGGTCATGAGCGCGGACGCCTTCCGGGCTCTGGTCGAGACCCGCATCGCCGTGGAGGGCATCGCCGTGGCCCGTGCGGCCGAGCTAAGGACCGCCACGGAACTCGCAGCGATCCGGCGGACCGAGGCCGCGTTCCGGGCGGAAGCGGAGGCGGCAGAGCCCGACCGGGCGCGCGCGGTGCAACTCAACCGCGATCTGCATTTCGCGATCTACGGTGCCTGCGGACTCGGTCCCTTGCAGGAGATCATCGCCCGGCTCTGGCTGAAGGCGGGCCCGGTGATCAATCTGGATCTGCGCGCCCATCCGGAGCGGCTGCGCCAGGGTTTCGCGCTTCGGCGGCACGCCGAGGCCGTGGTGGCGATCGAGAACCGGGACGGCGCGGCCGCCGCCGCCGCGATCGCGGCCGACATCCGGGAAGCCGCGGAGTTCATCTTGACCCGCGGCGGATTGCGGGACGTTCAGGGAGAGGACTGATCATGGATCTGGGGATTGCCGGCCTGCGTGTCTTGGTGACGGCGGGTGCTGCCGGAATCGGCCGCGGGATCGTCGAGGCCTTCCTGGAGGAAGGGGCGCGTGTCTTCTCCTGCGACGTAGACAGCGAGGCACTGGCCGGTCTGCCGGACGCGGTCGGCCGTATCCGGACCGATGTCGCCGACCGCGATGGCGTCGCCACGATGATGGACCGCGCGGTCGAGTTCCTCGGTGGCATCGACGTGCTGATCAACAATGCCGGCATCGCCGGGCCGACCGGACGGGTCGAGGAGATCGCCCCCGAAGAGTGGGACCGATGTCTCACCGTGTGCCTGAACGGCCAGTTCAACTGCGCGCGCCTCGCGGTGCCCCATCTGCGCCAAAGCCCTAACGCCTCGATCGTCAATCTGTCCTCGGCGGCCGGCAAGTTCGGCTTCGCCCTGCGCAGCCCCTACGCGGCGGCCAAATGGGGGGTCATCGGCTTCACCAAGTCTTTGGCGATCGAACTCGGCGGGTCCGGCATCCGGGTGAATGCGATCCTGCCGGGCTTGGTGGCCGGCGACCGGCAGCGCCGGGTGCTCGAATCGAAGGCCCAGCAGCAGGGCACGAGCTTCGCCGAGATGGAAGCCCGCGCCTTCTCGTTCGTTTCGGTCAAGGACTACGTCACCGCCCGGCAGCTCGCCGACCAGATCCTGCTGCTTTGCTCGCCCCGCGGCCGGACCATCTCGGGTCAGGCCATTTCCATCGACGGTGACACGCGGATGCTGTCCTGAAATCAATCCAGCGCCGATGAGGCTGCCCTGCCTGATGCGCCGGAGTATCCAAAACCGAGTCCGGGGCGCCGCGACCGCGGTCACGCGTCCTGCGGCCGCTGCCGAAGACAGGAGCCGGACCGTCCGCGCCGGCCACAGGATGCGAGGAAGCGACCATGAGCGACAAACGCCGGATCACGCCATCTGACCTGCGCTCCAAGGCGTGGTTCGACAACCCGCACAATCCCGGCATGACCGCGCTCTATCTGGAGCGATACCTCAACTATGGACTGACGCCGGAGGAGTTGCGTTCGGGCAAACCTCTGATCGGCATCGCCCAGACGGGGTCCGACCTGTCTCCCTGCAACCGCCACCATCTCGAACTCGCCAAGCGGGTCCGGGAAGGCATCACGGCGGCCGGCGGCGTTGCCTTCGAATTCCCCTGCCATCCGATTCAGGAAACCGGCAAGCGTCCGACCGCGTCCCTCGACCGAAACCTCGCCTACCTGTCCCTGGTGGAGGTGCTGTACGGCTATCCCCTCGACGGCGTCGTCCTGCTCACCGGCTGCGACAAGACCATGCCGGCCTGTCTGATGGCGGCGGCCACGGTCAACATCCCGGCGATCTCGCTGAATGTCGGGCCTATGCTCAACGGCTACTTCCACAAGGAGCTGACCGGCTCGGGCACCATCGTCTGGAAGGCCCGGGAGCGGCACGCGGCGGGCGACATCGACTTCCAGCAGTTCATGGACATCGTCGGATCCTCGGCGCCGTCCACGGGCCACTGCAACACGATGGGCACGGCCTCCACGATGAACGCGCTCGCCGAGGCGCTCGGTCTCGCCCTGCCCGGCTCGGCGGCGATCCCGGCCCCCTACCGCGAGCGCGGGCAAGCCGCCTACGCCACCGGCCAACGGATCGTCGAGATGGTCTGGGAGGACCTCAAGCCCTCCGACATCCTCACCCGCGAAGCTTTCGAGAACGCCATCGTGGCCAACGCGGCGATCGGCGGCTCGACCAACGCGCCGGTCCACATCAACGCGATCGCGAAGCACATCGGTGTTCCGCTGACCTGCGACGACTGGGAGCGGGTCGGATTCGAGATCCCTCTCCTGGTGGACATGCAGCCCGCCGGACGCTGGCTCGGCGAGGAGTACTTTCGCGCCGGCGGCCTTCCGGCGGTCTTCGCGGAGCTGATCGACGCCGGGAAGGTCCACGAGGGCGCCCTGACCTGCAACGGCCGAACCGTGGGCGAGAACTACCGCGGCCGGCACAGCTGGAACCGCGACGTGATCCGCGCCTATGGCGCGCCGCTGATGGAGCGCGCGGGCTTCCTGAACCTCAAGGGCAGCCTGTTCGATTCGGCGATCATGAAGACCTGCGTGATCTCCGAGGAGTTCGCGGCCCGCTACCTGCGCAATCCGAACGACCCGATGGCCTTCGAGGGGCGCGTCATCGTGTTCGACGGACCGGAGGACTACCACACACGGATCGACGACCCGGCGCTCGACATCGACGAGAACACGATCCTGATTATGCGCGGAGCCGGACCGATCGGCTATCCCGGCGCCGCCGAGGTGGTGAACATGCAGCCGCCGGGATCGCTGATCCGGCGCGGTGTCACCGCACTGCCTTGCATCGGCGACGGCCGGCAATCCGGCACCTCCGGGACGCCCGCCATCCTGAACGCCTCGCCCGAGGCGGCCGCCGGGGGCGGGCTGGCCCTGTTGCAGACCGGCGACCGTATCCGCATCGACCTCAATCGCCGGAGCGCCGACATCCTGCTCCCGGCCGAGGATCTCGCCCGCCGGCGCGCGGATCTGGAGGCGCGCGGCGGCTATCCCTACCCGGCGACCCAGACGCCGTGGCAGGAGATCTATCGCGATCAGGTCGATCAGCTCGATCAGGGCATGGTGCTCAAGGGCGCGGTGAAGTTCCAGAAGGTCGCGCAGGTCTCCGGAGTGCCGCGGGACAACCACTGAGGCCTGTTCCCCGGGTCGGCCGCGGGGTTGAAACATGCGGTGTCCTGAGCAACCCTTGCGACGGCCCTCCGGGCCTACGGCTGCACAGGGCATCGCGAGCCCGCTCTCCAGCGCGACAGCGCGGCCAATTTGCTCCGCACTGAATTTTGAATACATTTCCCGTCAGGTGGGCATGTCCCATCACGGGAGGGATCGATCGTGACGGAAGCGAGGGCGCATGCGCCGGCGCCGCGGGCCGCGGCGCGCCTGGAAGCCGGATTGCCGCGCAGGCTGGCGGAGCAGCTCCAGGGCGAGGCGCGGTTCGACGCGTTCACGCGCGGACGCTACAGCACGGACGCGTCGATCTACCAGATCATGCCGGCCGGCGTGGTGCTGCCGCGCTCCGCGGCCGACATCGCCGCAACCCTGCGCATCGCCGCCGAACACGGCGCGCCGGTGATCCTGCGCGGCGGTGGCACGTCGCAGAACGGCCAGCCGATCGGTTCGGGCCTGGTGGTCGACTGCTCGCGGTACTTCAACGGCGTCCGGGCCTACGATCCGGAGGCGGGCACGATCACGGTCGAGCCCGGCATGGTGCTGGAGCGGCTGAACGCCCGGGTGAAGGCCGACGGATGGTTCTTCCCCGTCGAGCCCTCGACGGCGACCCGCTGCACCATCGGCGGTATGGCGGGCAACAATTCCTGCGGCGCCCGCTCCCTGCGCTACGGCAAGATGAGCGACAACGTCCTGGCGATGGAGGCGCTGTTCCACGACGGCGAGGCCTTCGGCTTCGGACTGACCGGTGACGTCCGGTCGGGCGTGAACGGCTCGGATCGGGCGGCGGCGCTGGCCGCGAGGATGCGCGGCCTCGCCGACAACCACCGCGCCGAGATCGAGGCGCGCTTCCCGAAGGTCCAGCGCCGCGTCGGCGGCTACAACCTCGACGCGCTGATCGAAGCGCAGCCGAACCTCGCGCACCTGCTCGTCG
>NZ_BACT01000616.1:0-3210 GCF_000333255.1 Methylobacterium sp. B1
AGGCGACGCGATCTGTACCCGTGACGAGGGCGCCGCGGTGAAACCAACCGTCGCGTCTCGGCGCGCCGGGGATGGTATGGGACCGCGATCCGGCCTCGCTGCCGGCAGGCCGATCCGGAATCGTGGCACCGAACCCCCGTCGCAGCGGGCTGCCCGGTTCCCGGACATCCGAGAGAGGTGAGCGCATGTCGTCATCGGGTCTGACTGCACGGGAGATCCTCCCCGCCGACGGATGCCGTGGCGGGCTCGTGGGCCGGGTCTGGCGTCCCGATGCGGCCGGGCCGAGCGTCGTGGCGATCCGCGCCGATTCCGTGGGTGAGGCCCGCGTCGTCGACATCACCGCGGCCTTCCCGACGGTCAGCGACCTGTGCGAGGCGCGCGACCCGGGAACGGCCCTGCGCGGCGCGGCGGGCGAGGATCTCGCAAGCCTGGACGCCATCTTGGCGAACACGCCGCCGGACGACCGCGACCCGGCCCGGCCCTGGCTCCTCGCACCGGTGGATCTGCAGGCGCTCAAGGCGGCCGGCGTGACCTTCGCCACCTCCATGCTGGAGCGGGTCATCGAGGAGCGCGCCCGGGGCGATCTCGCCGCCGCTGCGGCGATCCGTGCCGAGGTCGAGCGCTTGGTCGGCCACGACCTGCGTCGGCTGAAGCCCGGATCGCCCGAGGCCACGGCGCTCAAGGCGGTGCTGGTCGCGCAAGGGTCCTGGAGCCAGTATCTCGAGGTCGGCATCGGCCCCGATGCCGAGATCTTCACCAAGGCACAGCCGCTCTCGGCGGTGGGGTGCGGCGCGGATGCGGGCCTGCACCCGGATTCGCGCTGGAACAATCCCGAACCCGAAGTGGCCCTCGCCATCGCCTCCGACCAGCGAATCGTCGGCGCGACCCTCGCCAACGACGTGAATCTGCGCGACTTCGAAGGGCGATCGGCGCTGCTCCTCGGCAAAGCCAAGGACAACAACGCCTCCTGCGCCGTCGGCCCGTTCCTCCGCCTGTTCGACGACACGTTCGGTCTCGACGATGTCCGCCGGACCACGGTGACCCTCGAGGTCACCGGGACGGATGGCTTCCGGCTTGAGGGCACCTCGCCGCTCGCCGAGATCAGCCGCGATCCGGAGGAACTCGCGGAGGCGCTCATGGGGCGCACGCACAATTACCCGGATGGGGCCCTGCTCCTCCTCGGCACGATGTTCGCGCCGATCCAGGACCGGCACGGGCCCGGCCTCGGCTTCACCCATGCCGAGGGCGACCGCGTCGTGGTGGCGAGCCCGGAGCTCGGCAGCCTCGTCAACCGCATGCGCCCCTGCGACGCCTGCGAGCCCTGGACGTTCGGCGCCCGCGCACTGATGCGAAACCTCGCGGCGCGGAAGATTCTATGAGAGAGCGTCGCGCGGAGTGCCGCCCGACGCGGCGACCAGACCAAGCCTGAGATGATGCCGATGACCGACGCCGCCTTCCTCGACCGCCTCGCCGCGATCGTCGGACCGTCCGGCCTCGTCACGGGCGCGGAGCTCCGCGGGCGCTCGGCCAACTGGACGCGCCCGGCCGAGCCTTGCGCCGCTCTGGCACTCGTTCGACCCCGCAGCACGCAGGAGACCAGCGCGGTCATGGCAGTGTGCCACGAATCCGGCGTCGCCGTGGTGCCCCGCGGCGGAGCCACCGGCCTCGTCGACGGGACGCTCTGCCAGCCTGACGAGATCACGCTGTCGACGGAGCGGATGACCGGCATCGAGCCGGTGGATCCGCTGGGCATGACGGTGGTGGTCGGGACCGGCGCCACCATCGAGAGCGTGCAGGACGCGGCCTCGGCGGCCGGGCTGTTCTTTCCCCTGGACCTCGGCGCCCGCGGCTCGGCGACCATCGGCGGCGCGATCTCGACCAATGCCGGGGGCTTGCGCGTCCTGCGCTACGGCATGATGCGGGAGATGGTGCTCGGCCTGGAGGCCGTGCTCGCCGACGGCACGGTGGTGTCGTCCATGCGCCCCCTCATCAAGAACAACACCGGGCTCGACCTGAAGCAGCTGTTCCTCGGCACCGAAGGCACGCTGGGCATCGTCACGCGGGCCGTCTTGCGCCTGCGCCCCGAGCCGGCCGGCTACGCGACGGCACTCATCGCCTGCCCGGGGGTGGATGACGGCGCGCGGGTGCTGCGGGCAGCCCAAAGCGCCTTTCAGGGACGCGTGTCCTCCTTCGAGGGTCTGTGGCCGGCTTTCTACCGCCTGATGACGGCACCCGGACGGGCGACCCCGCCCCTCGGCCATGACTATCCGTTCTACGCGATCATCGAGATCGAGTGCGTCGCCGAGGAATCGGACCGTTTTCTGAGCCTCCTCGAAGGGCTGATGGGCGAAGGCACGATCCTCGACGCCGCCGTCGCCGCCTCGGAGGAGCAGCGCCGGGGCATGTGGCGCATCCGCGACCGCGTGGAGCATCTGAATGCCGACGGGATCGAACGCGCTTTCGACGTCAGCGTGCCGCTGTCGCGGATGGATGGCTACGTCCGCGGAGCGCTCGACCGGCTCGCGGCAATCCCGGGCTGCCGGGCCGTCGTCTATGGGCATATCGGCGACAACAACCTGCACTGGAACACGACCCGCCTCGACGTCGCCGGCAACGCCGCTATCGACGCGGCGATCTACGAGCCCCTCGCGGAGCTGAACGGCTCCGTCTCGGCAGAGCACGGGATCGGGCTTGAGAAGCGGAGCAAGCTGAAACTGTCGCGCTCGCCTGAGGAGATCGCCGTGATGCGGATGGTCAAGCGGGCGCTCGATCCGGACGGGCGGCTGAATCCGGGCAAGATCTTCTGAGCGATCGCCCGTGGCAACCCGGCTGGCTGTCCGCCTCACGCCGCGTGGCGGCCGCGACGTGGCGGAGGGCTGGGCACGGGACGAGAAGGGCCAGCTCTACCTGAAGGCGCGCGTCGCGGCGCCACCGGTGGAGGGTGCCGCCAACGAGGCCCTCGTGGCGATGATCGCCAAGGCGCTCAAGGTCGGACGCCGCTCGGTCCGCATCGTCGCCGGCGATCAGAGCCGGTTGAAGATCCTGGAGATCGACGGCGTCATCGAGGCGGATCTCGAACGGGTGTTCGGTCAGCCTTGAGAGGCTGCCGACCCGGCTTTTGCGCGGAGCGGGAACATCCAGACGGGCACGCTCGCCGATGGCTCGCTCCGCTGAGCGGCTTTGCCCTGGTCGCCAGGAGGGCCCGGATCG
>NZ_BACT01000615.1:0-42882 GCF_000333255.1 Methylobacterium sp. B1
AGAAGAGCTTCGGCGCCCCGCGCATCACCAAGGACGGCGTCACCGTCGCCAAGGAGATCGAGCTCGCCGACCGCTTCGAGAACATGGGCGCCCAGATGGTGCGCGAAGTGGCCTCGAAGACCAACGACATCGCGGGTGACGGCACCACCACCGCGACCGTGCTGGCCCAGGCCATCGTCCGCGAGGGCGCCAAGTACGTCGCCGCCGGCATCAACCCGATGGACCTGAAGCGCGGCATCGACCTCGCCACCCAGGCTGCGGTGAAGGACATCATCGCCCGCGCCAAGAAGGTCTCGACCTCCGACGAGGTCGCCCAGGTCGGCACGATCTCCGCCAACGGCGACAAGGAGATCGGCGAGATGATCGCCCACGCCATGCAGAAGGTGGGCAACGAGGGCGTCATCACGGTCGAGGAGGCCAAGACCGCCGAGACCGAGCTCGACGTCGTCGAAGGCATGCAGTTCGACCGCGGCTACCTGTCCCCGTACTTCATCACGAATGCGGAGAAGATGGTCGCCGAGCTCGAGGATCCCTACATCCTCATCCACGAGAAGAAGCTCTCCTCGCTCCAGGCCATGCTGCCGGTGCTCGAGGCCGTGGTCCAGACCGGCAAGCCGCTCCTGATCATCGCCGAGGACATCGAGGGTGAGGCGCTCGCCACGCTCGTCGTCAACAAGCTGCGCGGCGGCCTGAAGGTCGCGGCCGTGAAGGCGCCGGGCTTCGGTGACCGCCGCAAGGCGATGCTCGAGGACATCGCGATCCTGACCAAGGGCCAGATGATCGCCGAGGACCTCGGCATCAAGCTCGAGAACGTGACGCTCCCGATGCTCGGCCGCGCCAAGCGCGTGCGGATCGAGAAGGAGAACACCACGATCATCGACGGCGTCGGCGAGAAGGCCGACATTGAGGGCCGGATCAGCCAGATCAAGGCGCAGATCGAGGAGACCACCTCGGACTACGACCGCGAGAAGCTCCAGGAGCGTCTGGCCAAGCTTGCGGGCGGCGTCGCGGTGATCCGCGTCGGCGGCGCGACCGAGGTCGAGGTCAAGGAGAAGAAGGACCGCGTCGACGACGCCCTCAACGCCACCCGCGCGGCGGTCGAGGAAGGCATCGTCCCCGGCGGCGGCACCGCGCTCCTGCGCGCCAAGAAGGCGGTCGCCGCCCTGAAGTCCGACATTCCGGACGTCCAGGCCGGCATCAAGATCGTCCTCAAGGCCCTTGAGGCCCCGATCCGCCAGATCGCCCAGAACGCGGGCGTCGAGGGCTCGATCGTGGTCGGCAAGATCACCGACAAGGCGGACTCCGAGACCTACGGCTTCAACGCCCAGACCGAAGAGTACGTCGACATGATCCAGGCCGGCATCGTCGACCCGGCCAAGGTGGTGCGCACCGCCCTGCAGGACGCGGCCTCGGTCGCCGGCCTGCTGGTGACCACCGAGGCGATGGTCGCCGACGCCCCGAAGAAGGATAGCCCTGCTCCGGCGATGCCGGGCGGCGGCATGGGCGGCATGGACTTCTAAGTCCACGCCACCGCGCATACGGAGGAAGGGGGTCGCCGAGAGGCGGCCCCTTTCCTTTTGGCGCTGCCGCGGCTGCTCGGTGCGCGCGGCGGAGTCCGGTCGGTCTCAGCGGCCTTGACGCGACGCCGGGGCCTGAAGGCGGGCTCGCACGGTGGCGATCAAGGATTGCCGGACACGCTCGGTCGCCTGGAATGGGATGTCGAAGTTCAGGCTGTGGTAGATCAGGTCGCGGATACCGTCTTGATCGGGGTCTCCGCCGCCGCCCTCGATGACGTCGAGGATCCAGGCATGGATCGCCGCGTGATCCGACGGATCGGGATCCGCGGCGAGGACCAGATGGCCGCCGTGCATCCAATCATCGCGCAGGGCTGCGGATTCTTCGGCGGCTGTTGGCATGACCTGACCTTGCGGCTCTGATTGGCGCGGCCGCGACAACAGAGTATCCGCGCGCCGCGATGGAGTTCTTCCACATCAACGGCGGAGCCTCGACGTCGGCGGCGCCGCCGCGTCACCGGTGCGACCGCGCCTCACCCTGCCGCGAAGGCGCACGGCGGTCGAGGGGAGGCCGACGTCTCGGGCTCAGTCCGCGCGTCCGCGGTCGCGCGCGCCGACCGTGACGCGTCCAGCGCGCCGGCGCCGGAAGCCCCGTCTCAAGGCGGTTCGAGTGGCGGGCGACGAACGAAAAACGGGACGGCTCACGCCGTCCCGTTCAAAGGCTTACCTATCGGCCAAGGAAGATCGAAGCCAGTCGCTGGAGCAGGCCCCGCGGTGCGGGCGGAGGCTCGCTCTGCCCAGGACCGTCCCCGATCTAAGCGTTGGCGGCGAAGGGGTGCTGCGCCGAGTTGCGCTGCTCGGTGACCGTCGAAGCCTTCGGCTCACCGTTGACGGCGCGCTGGATCGACAGCTTGGTCGCCTCGTAGTTGTACTTCTGGATCTTGGCGTCGTCGGCCGCCTCCCAGTGGATGAACACGCCGACCAGGATGTACAGGTCGTCGGCCTCGTCCGCCGGGATGATGCCCTCGGCCACCGCGTCCTGCACGGCCTTGGCAACGCCGTGCTGGGCCGGGCCGAACATCTGGACGGCCTGACGGGCGTCGTTGATGGTGACCTTGTTGAACATCAGGGTGTTCGGCTTGCACGGCAGGTTCGGCGCGATGACCGCGAGCAGGCTGGTGAAGCCGTGCTTGTTGTTCACGAGGCCGTTGCAGAAAGCCGTCTCGGCGGGCGAGCCGCGCGGTCCGATGATGAGATCGATGTGGGCGACCTCGTTGCCCTCGCCGACGAGCGCTTCGCCGACCTGAACCTTGGTGATCTTCGCCATTCGGTGTCTCTCCCTGGATTCCGAAATAGAGCCGCGCGCCGGGCGGTGCCGCGGCCGGGAAGCCATCCTTGTTATCGGCGCCCGACCATGCCGGCCGAGCCGGATGAGCCGAGCCGGTTGGGCCGGACAGCGCGGCGGACCCTACAGCGGGGCCCAGCGGCTCACAACCCGCGCAAGGCTCTGACACGAAGGAATTTCCATCTGTCCGGTGCCGCGATCCCCGGATCGTGCGCCCGGGTCAGACCAGCCGTGCGCCGGCAGCCGCGAGGGCGTCCCAGAACAGCGTCGCGACCGTAAAATCGGCGCTCGTGCCAGGATTGATGGCCCGCGCCTTCAACGACGCGTCGAAGGCCAGCAGCGCGTCGACCGGCCGTGCGGCGAGGTCGATCCCGGCGCGGAGGGACTCGGTCTCCCGTCGGATGCGTTCGGCCGCCGCGGCGCCGTGCTTGCGGGCGACATGGCTGTCGGGGACCGCCTGGAGAAAGGCGAGATGAATCGCGGTCGTACACCATGTGGGGTCGAGCCCCCCGGCGCGGGCCTCGGCTAGGGCCGCGAGCCCGATCGCCGGTACGTCCGCGAAGTCCGTCACGTAGGCGCGGGCGATCCGGTCCCGGTTGGCGGCCTCCGCCATCGCATCGTGCAGGGCGGCGGGCGCCGCTTGGGCGACGTCGTGGTGCTGAGCTTGGCCGAGGCCGCCCGGATTGGCGAGGCGGATAGCCGCGAAGACGGCGTCCGCATCCGTGGCGTTCAAAGTCTCGAGCGCCGACGCGACGGTCAGGCCCCGCTCGGCCGCGACGGCCAGGGGGGCGCAGAGCAGCAGGATGCCGAGATTGGTGTTCTGGCCCACCGCCGCCATCGTGGCGGCGACGCCGTCGCGGATCCGCATGCCCAGGCCGGTGCCCGCCCGGGCCAGGGCCGGCGCCGAGACATCGGCGCTGGTGACGAAATCCGCCAGCACCATGCGATGGCCGGGCGCGTAGGCGTGGACATTGCCGGGCTTGAGGGCGTCGAGCTCCGCGAGGCAGGCGGCCCGGTAGAGCGTGCCGATCAGCGCCGCGTCGAGGCCGCTCGTGCCGGGTCCGCTCGTGCCGGGTCCACTCATGCCACCACGAGCCGGGACGGCTGGCGCCGCGGGCCGCGGCGAGGAAGCCGCGCACCACCGCGACGGCGATATCGGTCTCGCATACGGTCTGCAGGCCCGACCAGGCCGGCATGGAATTGACCTCCCAGGACGAGAAACCGCCCTCCCCGTCCTCGACGAGGTCGACGCCGGAATAATCGACGCCGACCGCGGCGGCGGCCGCCTCGGCCAACTCGGCGGCGGCACGCGGCATCGCCCAGGGGAGCGGCCGGCCGCCCCGGTGGACGTTGGTGATCCAGCCGTCGCCCTCGCGGATCATGCCGGCGATGGCCCGTCCGTCGCAGACGAACACCCGGTAATCGCGCCACAATCCGTCCCGGCGGGGAACGTAGCGCTGGAGATAGTAGACCCGCGCCACCGCCTCCTCGTCGGGAAGGTCTTCCGGGCGCTCGATGAGGGCAAGTCCCTCGCCTTGCGACCCGAACAGCGGCTTCAGCACCAGGGGCGCGCCCGGCCGTGCCTCGGCGGCGACCAGGGACGCCGCCGCCTCGCGCTTCGAGAAGACCCAGGTCTCCGGCGTCGGGAGCCCGGCCCGGTCGATGAGCAGCGACGTGGCGGCCTTGTCCACCGAGCGCTCGATCGCGGTCGGGGCGTTCCAGACGGTGACACCAGACGCGACAAGGGCGTGCAGCACCCCGAGCCGCATCGTCGTCGCCTCGAAGGTGCCGCCCGCGATGGTCCGCATCAGCACGCCGTCCGGCAGCGCGTCCGGGAAGCCCGGCACGCGCAGGGGCTCGCTGCCGCCCGTGACCACGGCGACGTCCGCCAGGGAGAACAGGACCGGCTCCACGCCGCTCGCGCGCAGGGCCGCCAGCAGGCGGTTCTTGTGCCAGGTGCCGTTATCGGCCGCGAGCCCGATGCGCATGGGGGTCCTGATCGTCACGCTGCCACCCGCCTGCGGGGGGGCCAGGAAGATGTCGCCGTCCGGATCCGGTTGGGGCTCCCGCTCCCGCAGGAGAGAGGGAGCCCGGCGTGCTTCACGCGAAGGATGCGTCGACCAGCGTCGGCTCCAGACGGCCGCCGCGGTAGGTGACGCCGGTGCGCACCGACGTGACGATCGCCTCGGCCGGCGAGAACAGGGCGCCGTCGATCTTGTAGAAGTCGCCGTTCACCCGGCCGACGGGCAACTGATCCTCCGGCGCCGTGAAGACGACGAAGATCGGCTCCACCTGCGTGATCGTGACGATCGGGGTCTGGCCCGCCGCGTTGACGATGTTGCCGATATCGACCTGCCGGAAGCCGGTGACGCCGTCGATGGGCGCGCGGACCGTCGCGTAGCCGAGCTGCGTCGTGGCGTTGTCGATAGCCGCCTGATCGGACGCCACCTGCGCGGTGAGCTGGGCGACCAGGGCGGTCTGCGTCTCGGTCTGCTGTCGGGAGGCGTAGGCGCCCAGTCCGGTGTAGCGGACAAGGTCGGCTTTGGCGTTGCCGAGATTGGCCGTGTCCTGTTCCTTCTTGGCCTTCGCCTGAGCGAGCGCTGCCTGATAGGGCCGCGGGTCGATCTGCACGAGGACATCGTCCTTGTGGACGGTCTGTCCCTCCCGGAACGCCACCTGCTGGATCTCGCCGTCGACCCGCGTGCGGACCTGGACGGTGTTGTAGGCCTGCACGGTGCCCAGGCCGTTCGAGACCAGGGCGAACGGACCCTGCTCGACCGTCCCGAGGGTGACGGGCACAGGAAGCGGTGCCGCCGCCACGGGCTTCGCGACGGGCCTGTTCAGATACGTGTAGCCGTAGGCGGCGCCGCCCGTGATGGCGAGGAGGAGCAGGCCCAGACCGGCCGCGCCGGAGCGTCTCGATGCGGGGCCCGGCGCCGGTCGATGGACGCCGTCGTCGTCCGTGCGCGTCACCGGCGCGTCGGATCGAAAGGTGTCGCGCTCACGCACGTCCTCATTCAGCATGCGCCGTTATCCGCCCCTTGGCCCGAAAGCTCCGCACAGCCGGAAGATTTTGCATCCATTAGCATACAATCCGCGTTCCGGACATCGTGGCGTCCCGCCGATCACGGCAATGTTCCCCGACGTAAAGCGTGCAAGCGCCGACGGCAGAGGGTAGCGTCACGCCGTCCGACACCCCGTCCGGACGATCCGTGCCTGGTGCGGCGGCGCGGAACATCCGCCGATGCCGCGCCGAGGATGTGAGACCGGGACGCCGCATGGCCTCGACGCTGGAACTGGATGGCCTGAACGAGCTGCGCGATGCGCTGATCGAGGAACGGCAGATCATCGTCGCATCGGTGCGGAAACTGCGCGACGCGCGGCGCCGGAAAGGCACATTCGTACTGGGTGACGGCGCCGATGCCGGTCCGCGGCTGGTCGCCGTGCAGGAGCAGATCGAAGTGGTCGAATCCATCATCGCCGCGCTCACGCAATCCCGGACCTGACGCGACCCGGATCCGCATCGTCGGAAAATCCGTTCCGGGCGCCTCGTCCGGAATGCCGTTGTCCGGCACTGCCACAGTTCGATGTCCGGGATGTTTCTGAGCTTTTTGCTCGGCCTTCCCGGGATCGGATATGCGCCGCTCGGTCGGCCCTTGAAGTCAGACGCCGGTGTGCCGAGTCATCGATCAGTCCTGCGGCAGGATTCGACGCCGCGCTTTGCCGAAAAAAGGCCCTTGATCCAGCCCTGCACAATATTGGTACCCCGGCGTTTCTGGCAGGTCCCGGCAGTCGAATGGGACGGCGCGTTGCCGCGGCGTCGGTGCTCGTTTGCCGGTTATGGATTCGCCCGGGCGTGACGATCCACGCGGCTTGTACAGGCTCTGCACATCTTTCGGGCTGGACGATCGCGATACCGTGCTGTTAGCCCAACGCAACTCAAGGCGCAGGACTACGAAGATGGACGCCTTCGATCACGCCGGAACGGCGCACGACGCCGACGAAACCCTCGATACGCCTCACGAGACCGAGCTTCTGGCCCTCTGGCGCGCCCTCGCGGCCGACAGGCGCGCGCGGGACGAGCGCATGGCACGCCTGCGCGCCATGCGCCTGATCGGCGGAGACGACGGAACCGACTGATCAATCGGTCTCCGGCATCCCGTCCTGAATGCGGCTCGCCAGGACGAAGCCGACCGCCATCGCCATGGCTTCGGCCTGTGCGATCAGCGTCGGCTCGCCGGCATCGCGCGCCGCCTGCAGCAGCTGGATCGCGTGGCGGCCGAGACGGAAGTTCACGTCCTCTTCGCCCGCTGGGTCGTCGTCCGGCATCCCGTGGCTCTGGGCGCGGTCAGTCATTGTCGTGCCTCGATCTCGGGGCGGCTGGCATGGGCTTGAACGGCGAGGAGGTCGCGATCCACGATTGCGTGTCCGTGACGTCGCCGAAGACCCGCATCACCGCGCTCACCGACCGGTGGATCTCTTCGGCGCCGATGTCCTCCAGATCGTGGCTGGCGGAGGCATCGGACAGGAAGGTCACGTCCTGACCCCGGTGGAAGCCGTCGACCGCCGTCGCGAGGCAGGAGGATTCGGCGGCGAAGCCCGCCATGACCAGGGGCGGGCTTCCGCGCTCCATCGCGTCGGCGAAGGCGGGGCTCGCGTAGCAGGAGGGGCGGTCCCGGTCGAAGATCATGTCGCAGCCGTGGGGCTCGAACCCCTCGATCCAGCGGGCGTAGCGGCTGCCCGCCTGGAACAGCGGCGCCCCGACCCAGCGGACATAGGCCACCTGTATGCCGCTCGCGCGGGCATGCGCGAGGGCGCGGCGGCAGTTTTGGAGCGCGGGCTCGATCCCCGACAGGGCGAGCGGACGCCCGGCGATCTCGTATTCCTGCTGCATGTCCACCAGCACCAGAACCGGGACGCTGCGGGGCCGGCGATACAGCGCCGGATTGATCGGCCGGTTCATCGCGCCGCCACCGTCCGGTCCACGGAGGGCCGCGTCACGGCCCGGCTGCGGGACCGGTCGAGGGTTCCCGCCCGGTGCCAGCGTCCTTCCGGCCGGATGATGACGTAGGGGTCGGCGCCGAGCCCGATGGCCTGCGGATGCGGCTCTGCCTCCAGCAGCATCTCGACGTAGTCGAAGTCCGAGAAGACCAGTTCCTGCGCACCGTCGAAGATCCGGAAGCCGAAGCGGCTCCAGAAGCCGACGAGGCGCTTCTGGGCGTGGCCGTAGAGCCGGCGGTAGCCCTTCACCCGCGCGAGTTCGATTCCGGCCCGGACCAGGGCGAAGGCCAAGCGGGTGTTGCGGAACTCGGCCCGGACCGCAAGGCGCTCGATCTTGGCGAAATCCGCGAAGAACCGGATGCGCAGGCAGCCCGCCGGCTCGTCCCCGACATAGCCGATCAGGTGCGTCGCCGAGAGGTCGTTGCCGTCGAACTCCTCCTCGTAGGGGCAGGCCTGCTCTGCCATGTAGACGGCGGCGCGCAGGGCGATGACCCGGGACAGATCCTCCAGGTTCCGCGCGACCGCGACGCTGGTGCCGGCCCCGCCCGGCTTGTGGCTGTCGTAGAGCGGTGCGGCCTCCGTCTTCGGCCCGCGGGCGAAATGGTACAGGTCCACACAGCCGGTCTTGCGGACCGTGAAGCCGAGCGTCGTGAGCAGATCCGCGCCCTCGGGCGTCGCCGCCCGGGCGTAGAAATCGACGCCGCGATAGGTTGGGCTCGACAGACGGTCGAAGACGAGGCTGACGCCACCGGCAAGCCGCCGCCGCGCGTAGACCGCCCAGACATAGATCCCGGCCGGACGTTCGTGCTGACCGGCCAGCATCGCGGCCGGTGGATCCGACGCATCGAGCGTTCCCGTCTTGAGCGCGGCCAGGCCGGCCGCATTCAGCATCAGGCAGGCGACGAAGCCGTCGCCCTGCGGACGTGCCGCATCGAACTTGTGTTTCTGGGCAATCGCCAGGACGCTGTCCGGATTGATCGACATCACGCGCTGCACGACGTGCAGGGGTGCCAGATCCGGCAGATCTGTACGCGCATCTTCGATCAGGCGTCTGAGATCGTCCGGCGCCGGCATGAATACGACGAGATGACGGGCGATACGATCGACGCGCAACATGCTCAGGTCATGCCGCGGCTCCACAGTGACTGACGCTGGACCAAGTTGATCCGTATCCCCCGCCACGAACTGGCCGCGAGCCATGTGCAGTGTCATCGGATGACCTGTCATTCGGTTTTGGATTGACGGTCCAGCACTTCGCATCTAGCGCTCTGGCTGTATGTGCAAAAATTGAAACAGGGGTGTTCCGTCGATGGAACAGACGGAGGCAAGCCGGGGCTCGATGCCCGACTGGCAGAGCATCCGAGTCTTCCTGACGCTCCAGCGGTCCGGAAGCTTCCGATCGGCGGCCGCCAAGCTCGGCCTGTCCGTGAATTCGGTGCGTCGCCGGATCGGCGATCTCGAGGCCCTGATCGGTGCCCCGCTGATGACGCGCCATGTCGACGGGATCCGTCTGACCACCGAGGGGCAGGCGATCCTGGACGCGGCCAACCGCATGGAGGTTGCGGCGTTCAGCCTGGTGCGCACGGGCGAGGTCGCTCCGTTCGCCGAGACCGGCGAGGTCCGCATCGCGGTGACGGAAGGGCTGGGGGCGTTCTGGCTCGCGCCGCGGCTCGTCGAGTTCCAGCGCGCCAATCCGCGCCTGACCGTCGACCTGCGCTGCGCCATGGAATCCGCCGACGTCCTGCGGCTCGAAGCGGACGTTGCCATCCAGCTGACGCGCCCGACGAGCCCGGACCTGCGCGTCGTCAAGCTCGGCCGGATCCACATGGTGCCCTATGCCGGGCGGAGCTACGTGGAGACGTATGGGCTTCCCGATCGCCCCGAGGATCTCGCGCGTCACCGGATCGTGGTTCAGGACGGCAGCCAGACCATGCGCCTCGAGGATTACGTGCGCTCAGTGCCGGGCTTTCCCGCGACGGTGCCGATCACCCTGAAGATCAATGTCAGCAGCGCGTATTACTGGGCGATCGCGAAGGGCGCCGGGATCGGCCTGCTCCCGACTTATGCCAGCGCGATCGGCGCGCAGGTCGTCCCGGTGGACAATCTCGGCCGCTTCGGCGTCGACATCTGGCTGACCTATCACCCGGATGCGGAGCGGATCGGCCGCGTGCGGCGGACGATCGACTGGCTGCGGGCGTCCTTCGATCCGAAGCGCTATCCCTGGTTCCGGGACGAGTTCATCCATCCCCGCGACCTGCCGGGCGCCGTCAAGGGCGAGCCCCTGCCGGACCTGTTCGCCGGGTTCATCGCCATGACGTCGTGACGTCGCCGAGACCCTGAGCGGCCCCCGACCGTCGATGGCCCGAAGCGTCTCCACGGGGTCCGCCTTGGCCTTGACCGCGCAACGCGCATGATCCTTGCTCCGGCGGCCACGACGACGAGGTTGCCCGTGCTGCTGACACCCCGCGAAAAGGACAAGCTGCTGATCGCCATGGCGGCACAGGTGGCGCGCAACCGCCTCGCACGGGGCGTGAAGCTCAACCACCCGGAGGCGGTGGCACTGATCACCGATTTCGTGGTCGAGGGCGCCCGGGACGGCCGCACCGTGGCCGATCTGATGCAGGCTGGCGCCAAAGTGCTGACCAGCGATCAGGTCATGGAGGGCGTGCCGGAGATGATCCACGACATCCAGGTCGAGGCCACCTTCCCGGACGGGACCAAGCTCGTCACCGTGCACCACCCGATCCGGGGGACGGCCTCGGCAGACGTCCCCGGGGCCGTGACGACGCTGCCCGGCGAGATCGTCTTCAACGTAGACGCCGAGCGGACCGTGCTCGAAGTCGCCAATGTCGGGGACCGGCCGATCCAGGTCGGCTCGCACTATCACTTCTTCGAAGTCAATCCGGGCCTCGTGTTCGAGCGGGAGCAGGCCCGCGGCAAGCGCCTCGACATCGCGCCGGGCACCGCCGTGCGTTTCGAGCCGGGATCGACGCGGGAGGTCGCGCTGGTGCCGCTCTCCGGCGGACGCACCGTGTACGGTTTCCGCGGCGACGTGATGGGCAAGCTCTGACCATGGCCAATTCGCCCAAGCCCGCCAGCCTGCCCCGGTCCGCCTACGCCGACATGTTCGGCCCCACGGTCGGCGACCGTATCCGCCTCGCCGATACCAGCCTGGAGATCACGGTCGAGCGCGACTTCACCACCTACGGTGAGGAGGTGAAGTTCGGCGGCGGCAAGGTCATCCGCGACGGCATGGGCCAGAGCCAGGCGACCAACGCCGACGGCGCCGTCGACACGGTGATCACCAACGCCGTGGTCCTCGACCATTGGGGCATCGTGAAATGCGATGTCGGAATCGTCCGCGGCCGGATCTTCAAGCTCGGCAAGGCCGGCAACCCGGATGTGCAGCCCGGAATCGACATCGTGGTCGGCCCGGGCACGGAGGTCATCGCCGGCGAGGGCAAGATCCTGACGGCGGGCGGCTTCGACAGCCACATCCACTTCATCTGCCCGCAGCAGATTGAGGAGGCGCTCTGCTCGGGGATCACCACGATGCTCGGCGGCGGCACCGGGCCGGCCCACGGCACCTTCGCCACCACCTGCACCCCGGGCCCCTGGCACATCGCCCGGATGATCGAGGCGGCCGACGCCTTCCCGATGAATCTCGCCTTCGCCGGCAAGGGCAACGCGTCCCGGCCGGACAGCCTCGTCGAGATGGTGCGGGCGGGTGCCTGCGCGTTGAAGCTGCACGAGGATTGGGGCACCACGCCCGCGGCGATCGACACCTGCCTGTCCGTGGCCGATGCCCACGACATCCAGGTCATGATCCACACCGACACGCTCAACGAATCGGGCTTCGTCGAGGACACGATCGCCGCCTTCAAGGGCCGGACGATCCACGCCTTCCACACCGAGGGCGCCGGCGGCGGGCACGCCCCCGACATCATCAAGGTCGCCGGGCTCCCGAACGTGCTCCCGTCGTCCACGAATCCGACGCGGCCCTACACGTGGAACACGATCGACGAGCATCTCGACATGCTCATGGTCTGCCACCACCTCGACCCGTCGATCCCCGAGGATCTCGCCTTCGCGGAGAGCCGGATCCGGCGCGAGACCATCGCGGCCGAGGACATCCTGCACGATATCGGCGCGCTCTCGATGATGTCCTCCGACAGCCAGGCCATGGGCCGGGTCGGCGAGGTCATCATCCGCACGTGGCAGACCGCCGACAAGATGAAGCGGCAGCGGGGCGCGCTGCCGGGGGATGCCTCCGGCACCGACAACCTGCGGGCGCGTCGCTACATCGCCAAATACACGATCAACCCGGCCATCGCGCACGGCATCTCCCGGCACATCGGCTCGGTGGAGCCCAGCAAGCTTGCCGACCTCGTCCTCTGGACGCCGGCCTTCTTCGGGGTGAAGCCCGATCTCGTGCTGAAGGGCGGCAGCATCGCGGCCGCCCCCATGGGCGACCCGAACGCCTCGATCCCGACGCCGCAGCCGGTGCATTACCGGCCGATGTTCGGTGCCTACGGTCGGGTCCCCTTCGCCACCGCCCTGACCTTCGTCTCCAAGGCCGCCGTCGACGACGGCCTGCGGGAACGGCTCGGCGTCCAGAAGGACCTGGTGGCCGTGGAGAATGTGCGCGGCGGCATCTCGAAGAAAAGCATGATCCTCAACGACGCCACGCCCGAGATCGAGGTGGATCCCGAGACCTACGACGTCCGGGCCGACGGCGAGCTGCTGGTCTGCGAGCCCGCCGAGGTGCTGCCCATGGCGCAGCGCTACTTCCTGTTCTGAGCGGTCCCGTCCGATGATTCGCGCCACCCGCATCCTTCGCCGGGACGCCCTGTCCGGCGGCGAGATCGTCGACCGCGTCGTGCTCGATCACGGCGACCGGCATCGCCGCCGGGTCGCCATGCGCGGCGCAGGCGGGCTGGGCTTCCTGCTCGACCTGCCGGAGCCGGCCGTGCTGGAGGACGGCGACGCCCTGGTCCTGCAGGACGGCCGCCTCGTCTGGGTCGAGGCGGCGCCGGAGCGCCTTCTGGAGATCCGCGCACCGGACGACCATGCCCTCAAGCGCCTGATCTGGCACATCGGCAACCGGCACATCCCCGCCGAGATCGGCGCGGACGCGGTGTGGATCGCCGATGACCATGTGCTCGCCGAGATGGTGCGCGGTCTCGGCGGCACCGCCGAGCCCGTGGAGCGACCGTTCCGGCCCGAGGGCGGTGCCTATTCCGGCGGCCACGCCCACGAGCATGACCATTCCCACGGCGGCCACCACCATCACCACCATGCCGGCGGCTGAAACCCTGGATTCGCTGCGTCTGATGGCGTGGCTGTCGCCGGGTTACCCGGTGGGCGCCTACGCCTACTCGCACGGCCTGGAATGGGCTGTCGAAGCCGGAGATATCCGCGACGAGGCCGGCCTGACGCTGTGGCTCGAGGACGTCTGTACCCGCGGCGCCCTGCGCAACGACCTGATCCTCGCGGCCGAGGCCCACCGGGCGGCAGGCGCCTCCGACGGCGTCGGCCTCATCGCCGTCAACGATCTCGCGCTCGCCCTCGCCCCGTCCCGGGAACTGCACCTCGAGACGAGCCAGCAGGGGCGGAGCTTTCTGGACGCGACACGCGGCGCCTGGCCCTGCCCGGCGCTTGCGGCGCTCTCCGAAGAACTGCCTGGTCCGGTCGCCTACCCGGTCGCCGTCGGGCTCGCCGCCGGGGCGCATCGCATGGCGCTGGCGTCGGTTCTCGCCGTCTACGGCCTCGCCTTCCTTCAGAACCTCGTCTCGGCGGCCCTGCGGGCGGCGCCCGTGGGCCAGGCAGCCGGGACCCGGGTGATCGCCGCCCTTGCTCCGCGGCTCGTGCCGCTGGCCGCCGCCGCCGCTGAGGCGGGGCTCGACGCCCTCGGTGCCGCAACCTTCCGCCTGGATCTCGGCTCCTTTCGGCACGAGACTCAATATTCCCGCATCTTCCGATCCTGAGCCCGAAGCATGACCTCCTCGAACGGCCCCCTCCGCGTCGGCATCGGCGGTCCCGTCGGCTCCGGCAAGACCGCCCTGATGGAGCAGCTCTGCAAGCGCTTCCGCGACCGCTACGAGATCTGTGCGATCACCAACGACATCTACACGAAGGAGGATGCGCGCATCCTGACCGTAGCCGGCGCCCTCCCCGAGGAGCGCATTCTCGGTGTCGAGACCGGCGGCTGCCCGCACACCGCGATCCGAGAGGACGCTTCGATCAACCTCGCCGCCGTCGCCGAGATGACCCGGCGGTTCCCCAAGCTCGATCTAGTCCTGATCGAATCCGGGGGCGACAATCTCGCGGCGACGTTCTCGCCCGAACTCGCCGACATCACCCTCTACGTCATCGACGTCGCCGGCGGCGAGAAGATCCCCCGCAAGGGCGGCCCGGGCATCACGCGCTCGGATCTGCTGATCGTCAACAAGACCGACCTCGCGCCCCTCGTCGGCGCCGACCTGTCGGTCATGGAATCCGACACGCAGCGGATGCGCGGCGCGCGGCCCTACGTGTTCGCGTCCTTGCGGGAGGGGGCGGGCGCGGATTCCGTCGCGCGCTTCGTCGAAGAGGCGGGCGGTCTCGGTCGCTGAACCGATGAGCCGGTCGCGTCGAACGCGTGGTGCTCGACTCTAGCGCCCGGCTTCGGCGGAGCGAGCGCGAACCGACGACGATTTCGGCACACCCATGAGCGCGTCGAGGCGGCTCATGCGGGCGTTGAAATCGTTCATGACGGTCTGGCGCGCCTTGAGTGCGGCGCTGAGCTGGACCTTGGCGGCCGCCTGACGCGGCCGTGCCTCAGCCTGGACCGTCGGAACGGCGAGAAGCGCCGCCAGCGCGGCGATAGTCAGGGTCGGTTTCATCGCGCGAAATCCCTCGTGCATCCGCGGCGCCGAACGTCGCGAAGCCGCACGAGATTAGGCGTGCCGGACCCGGGGCCGCGTGCGCGAGCGCACAACACGTAAGATTGATCTGTCTGCGCATCGAGGTGGCTCCGTCAGGTTGACAGTCCGTCGCGACTGATTCAACCCGCGGTATCGGGGCCTTCTGGACGGTATCGCGCATGCGAAATCTGCGGTGGCTCGCCGCCCTGCCCTTTCTTGGCATCCTGATCGGTCCGTTCTTTCTGAACCGGGTCGAACCCTTCGTTCTCGGCCTGCCGCTGCTCCTCGCCTGGCTGGTGTTCTGCGTGATCGGGACCTCGGCGGTGATGGCGGTGATCTATCTCACCGATCCCCAGAACCGAAGCCCGGAGGATCCGCGATGAGCGTCGCCCTCATCATCGTGGCGGCCGGATTCGCGCTGGCGATCGGCCTCGGGCTCTACGCACGGCTGGGTCGTGAGATGGGCCTGGAACAGTGGACGGTGGGCGGCCGGGGCTTCGGCACCACCCTCGTCTTCCTGCTGATGGCCGGCGAGATCTACACGACCTTTACGTTCCTGGGTGGGTCCGGCATCGCCTACGGCAAGGGCGGCCCGGCCTACTACATCCTCTGCTACCTGACGCTCGCCTACGTCACCTCGTATTGGCTGCTGCCGCCCGTCTGGCGCTACGCGAAGCAGAACGGCCTCTACACGCAACCCGATTTCTTCGCCCGCAAGTACCGAAGCCCGGCGCTCGGCATGCTGGTGGCTCTGGTGGGGATCGTGGCGCTGGTCCCCTACCTCGTGCTCCAGTTCAAGGGCCTGGGGATCATCGTCTCCACAGCGTCCTACGGGGCCATCTCGTCGACCGCCGCGGTCTGGATCGGGGCGGCCGCCCTCACCGTCTACGTGGTCGTCTCGGGCGTCCACGGCTCGGCCTGGACGGCGGTGATCAAGGACACCAGCATCCTGTTCGTAGTGGTCTTCCTCGGGATCTACCTGCCGGTGCACTATTACGGCGGCTATGGAGGGCTGTTCCAGGCCATCGAGGCGGCGAAGCCCGGCTTCCTCGCCCTGCCCGATCGCGGCCAGAGCCCGACCTGGTTCACCACGACGGTCCTGCTCACCGCCCTGGGCGGATACATGTGGCCGCACACCTTCGCGTCGCTCTACACGGCGCGCGAGCCCGGCGCCTTCCGGCGAAACGCCGTGATCCTGCCGATCTACCAGCTGATCAATCTCTTCGTGTTCGTAATCGGCTTCACGGCCGTCATGCAGGTGCCCGGCCTCACCGGCCCGGATGTCGATCTGTCGCTGTTCAAGCTCGCCCTTGCGACCTTCCCGCCCTGGGTCATCGGCCTCATCGGCGCCACCGGCGTGCTGACCGCTCTGGTCCCGGGATCGATGATCCTGATCGCCGGCGTGACGCTGGTGGCCAACAACCTCGTCCGGCCTCTGCGACCCGGCATGGACGATGCCGCCACCGCCCGGCTGTGCAAGATACTGGTGCCGGTTCTGGCGCTGGTCTGCGTGGGCTTCACCCTGTCGGGCGGCGACACGATCGTGCAGCTCCTGTTGATAGGCTACAACTTCGTCACGCAGCTCTTTCCGTGCTTCATCGCCAGCCTGATGCGGCGCAACCCGCTCGATCGGCGCGCTGCGATGGCCGGCATCGTCGCGGGCGTCGCCACCGTGGCGGCGACCGTCCTGAGCGGGTTCAGCCTGTCCAGCCTCTCCGCCCTCGGACCGCTCCAGGACGTGAATGTCGGCATCGTGGCGCTGATGGTGAATCTCGTGGTCACCCTCGCGGTGGCGCAACTGATGCGCGTCGGGGCGACCGCCGCGCAGGCCGCTGAGTGACGGGCCTCAGGCCTGCCCCCGCCGGGTCGTGAGCCAGGATGCCAGAAGCACCGCGGCGCTCACCAGCCCGACCAAGAGGGTCGAGGCCGCGTTGATCTCCGGGTTCACCCCGAGTCTGACCTGGCTGTAGAGCCGCATCGGCAGCGTGGTCGAGCCGGGGCCGGACACGAAGCTCGCGATGACGAGGTCGTCGAGCGACAGGGTGAAGGCGAGGAGGGCCCCGGCGGTCAGAGCGGGCGCCAGAAGCGGCAGGGTGACGGTCATCAGCACCCGCGCGGGCGTCGCGCCGAGGTCGGCCGCGGCTTCCTCCAGGGATCGATCGAGACCGCGCAGGCGCGCCCCGACCACCACCGCCACGAAGCCCGTGCAGAACGTCGTGTGAGCGATGACGATCGTGAGGAGGCCCCGGTCCAGCCCGATCCCTATGAACATCAGCAGGAGCGAGAGCCCGATCATCACCTCCGGCATGACGATCGGTCCGACGACGAGGCCGGTGAACAGCGCCCGTCCGCGGAAGCGGCCCTGCCGCTCGAGGACCAGGGCTGCGAGGGTGCCGAGGATCGTGGCGAGCAGGCTCGCGAGGATCGCGACCTTCAGAGAGACCCAGGCGGCTGCGATGAGCGGCGCGTCGGACATCAGCGCACCGTACCAGCGGGTCGAGAAACCGCCCCAGACCGTGACCAGGGGCGAGGCGTTGAACGAGTAGGCGATCAGCACCACGATCGGCGCGTAGAGGAAGACGAGGCCGGCCGCGAGGGCGGTGCGGGTGACCCAGGTCACGGGGACTCCCCCTCGCCCGCGCGCAGGCTGTCCCGGAACAGCACCACCGGGCCGATGACGATGGCGAGGATCAGGACCGCCACCGCGGAGGCCAGGGGCCAGTCGCGGTTCGAGAAGAACTCGGTCCAGAGCACCCGGCCGAGCATCAGGGTTTCCGAGCCGCCGAGAAGGTCCGGGATCACGAACTCGCCGATCATCGGGATGAAGCACAAGCCCGCGCCGGCCGCGATCCCGGGCAGGCTGAGCGGCAGGGTCACGGTCCAGAACACCCGGGTCGGCGATGCGCCGAGATCCGCAGCGGCGTCCCGCAGCGTCGGGTCGAGGCGGTTCATCACCGCGTAGAGCGGCAGGACCATGAAGGGCAGATACGCGTAGACGAGGCCGATGATCACCGCGGCGTCGGTGTTGAGGATCGTGAGCGGCTCGCCGATCAGCCCGAGCCGGATCAGCATGAGGTTCAGCAGACCCTCCGGTTTGAGGATCGCGATCCAGGCGTAGACCCGGATCAGGAAGCTGGTCCAGAACGGCACGACCACCAGCGCCACGAGGAGCGGCTGCCATCGGGACGGGGCGCGGGCCAGCGCGTAGGCGAGCGGTGTGCCCAGGGCGACAAGGATCAGGCTGGCCAGGGCGGCGTAGGTCAGCGAGCCGAGGACGGCGTCCCGATAGAGCGGGTCGGCGTAGAGCGTCAGGTAATTGTCGAAGTTCAGGGCTTCGAGAAAGCTCGACCAGCCGTCGAGGCCGGCCCGCCAGTCGAGCACCGGCAGATAGGGGGGAATCGCCGTCGCCGGCTCCGACAGGCTGATCTTGAGGGTGATCGCGAACGGCAGCAGGAAAAACGCCGCCAGCCAGAGGAAGGGTGGCAGCCGCACGAGACGATCGAACAGCCGTGCCGTTATCCGGCCGCTCACCGGCGGGCCCCCGGATCGCGCCGCCCCGGGCGGGCATGCGGATCGGCCGACGGCGCGATGGGCCTCATGCCGGCAGGATCACGGCGGCCTCGGCCGCGAAGCCGGCATGCGATGCCGATCCGAGCGCCTGCCCGGCCTCCGTCGGTCGCCCGCTCGCCCGCAGCGTCGTGCCGTCGGGCAGGCGCAGGGTCCGACGCAGCCTGTCTCCGAGAAAGACGGAATCGGCGATCACCACCGGCAGCCCCTCCGTGCCGAGAACGAGGTCCTCCGGCCGCACGGCGACCACGACGGCGGCCCCCGTCTCCAACGTGCCCGCCGCGACGCCCCGCACGGCGCCATAAGCGGTCTCGACTTCGCGAGCGCCGCCGGGCCCTCTCGCGCCGAGGCGGCCGGGGATGAGATTCACGTCGCCGAGCAGACCCGCCACGAAGCGGCTCGCCGGGCGTCGGTAGAGCTCCGCCGGAGGTCCGACCTGGATCAGGCGCCCGCCTTCCATGACGCCGATCCGGTCGGCAAGCATCATCGCCTCCTCGGGATCGTGCGTGACGACGATGAAGGCGGTGCCGAGCCGCCGCTGGACGGCGCGCAACTCGCCCTGCGTCTCCTCGCGCAGGCCGCGATCCAGGGCGCCGAGCGGCTCATCGAGAAGCAGCAGCTGCGGCTCCCGGGCCAGCGCCCGGGCCAGGGCGACCCGCTGCCGCTGACCGCCCGAGAGCGTGTCGGGTCGGCGGTCGCCGAACCCGTCGAGGCGCACGAGCCGGAGCAGGTCCGCCACCCGGTTAGCGGCGGCGGCGCGGCCGAGGCCCTTGAGACCGTAGCCGATATTGCCGGCCACGCTCATGTGCGGGAACAGGGCATAGGACTGGAACATCATGTTGACCGGCCGCCGGTGGGGCGGCAGCGCGGTCAGATCGGCCTCCCCCAGCAGGATCCGCCCGGCGGTCGGTCTCTCGAAGCCCGCGATCATGCGCAGGAGGGTGCTCTTCCCGCAGCCGGACGGCCCGAGCAGACAGAAGAACTCCCCCGGCTCGAGATCGAGCGTCACGGCCTCGACGGCGTGGTGCGTGCCGAAGCGTTTGGTCAGCTCCTCGAGCCGCAGGCGCGGCGCCGGCAGGCCGGACAACGGATCAGGAATCCTCGCGCAGCGCCTCGGCCACGCGCGCTTCCAAGAGATCCGGCCGCCGCAGGACGAGGGCGCCGCGGGTGCGGTCGACCAGACCCTCGGCGGCCATCGCGGTGAATTCCCGGGTCACCTGCTCCCGCCGGCAGCCGATCCGGGCGGCGAGGACGTGGTGGTAGGGCGGGGGCGACACCACCCGCTCGCCCCCTGCCCCGGCCCGCGGCACGGAGAGGCGCAGCAGCTCGGCATACAGCCGGTGCTTGAGATCGAGCAGGGCGTGCTCCATCAGCCGCGTGTTCAGCTCGCGCACGCGCTTGGCCAGGAGCCGGAACAGCCGGTCGGCGATCGCCTCCGACGCGAAGACGATCTGGCGGAACACCGGGGCCGGCACCACGCAGACCTCGCCGCGCGTCAGCGCCGTGACGTTGGCCGAGCGGCCGATCCCGTCGATCGCGGCGAGTTCGCCGAAGAAGGCCCCGCCTCGCATCTCCCCCAGGATGACCTCCTTGCCGGACTGGGTCCGGTTCAGGATGCGGACCTCGCCGGAGGCGATGAAGTAGACGTCGGTGGAGATGTCGTCGAAGTCGACCAGAACCTCGTTCTCGTCGAAGCGGCGCCAGTGGCAGCGGGGCTCGTAGGGCCCGAGCTCAATGCCCGGATCCTTGAAGAAGGGTATCGTCCCCAACCGCGCCATCGATCGTGTTCCCTCAACTCCGGCCTCCGTCCCTGCCCTGACGGGGGCCAGCCAGCAGATCTGGGGACGGGAGCAGCCCGTACAGTGACGTCGCGCTCCGCCGGGGCGGTGCTGGATCGATCGGGCATGATGATCGTGACGGTCGCGGGCTGGACGGTCAAGCCGCGTCCCGATGAACAGGAGTTTATTGGCGTGGATCACCCATGAGGGCTAGGTTCCCTGTCCGCTGCGGCGGCCTGACTCGATGCATCAAGACGTTCCATTCCCGCTCTCGACAGCCTCTCCAGGCCCTCGTCTTCAGGCGACCTTGTCTCATCCGTTCGAGCGGTCGGGACGCAGCCTCCATTCGGGGCGACACGCCACGGTCCGCGTCAGCCCGGCGCCGGCCGGCCATGGCATCGTCTTTCGGCGTCGTCTGAAGGATGGTCGCACGGTCGATGTGCCGGCCGATTGGCGACTTCGGGAATCGCAGCCGCTGTCCTCGGCGGTGCGGCGGGAGGGGGTCCTCGTCCGCACGATCGAACACCTCATGGCATCGCTGAGTGCCTTGCGGATCGACAACGTGCTGGCCGAGATCGACGCGGACGAGCTGCCGATCTTCGACGGCAGCGCCACGCCGTGGTGCGAGGCCATCCGGGCCGCGGGCCGGAGCGAGCAGACCTTGCCCTGCCGGGTCATCCGCCTGCTGCGGACCGTTGCGGTCGAGAACGGGCGGCGGCGGCTTCAGATCGAGCCCGGCGACGGACTTCACATCAGCGGCCACCTCGCGCTGGCGCATTTCGGGTCGGTCGACTGGTCGGGTGCGATAACGCCCGAAGGCTTCGAGCGGGAGATTGCGCCGGCGCGCAGCTTCGGTCGCTACCTGCGAGCCATGGCGGGGCGCGCCTACGGCTTCGTCCGGGGGACGGACTTCCTGCAGGGCGTATCGCCCCGCTCGGCGGCGCTCCTCGTGCGCGGGCACGTGCTCGGCGGGATGCGGGTCCCCGATGAGCCGGTGCGGCACCGCATCCTCGATCTCATCGGCGATCTCGCTTTGGCGGGGCACCCGATCGAGGGCCGCATCTCAGCCTTCCACACGGGACACGAACTCAACCACGCCCTGGTCGCGGCCCTGATGAGCGACAGCTCGGCCTGGGAACTCGTTTGAGGCGCAGCCGACAGATCGGAGGAGGCTTAAGCGGAGGCAGGTCGAGGAGGTTCGCAGGCGGCCGCCACCTCACCGAAGGCTCGGACCAGATCGACATCGAGCTTCGCGGTCATCTGCCTCAGGATGGCGTAGGCCTCCGGGGCCGATTTCGGCGCCTTGTAGGGGCGCGCCTCGATCAGCGCGGCGAAGATGTCGCAAATGGTGATCAGCCGAACGAGATCCGGGATCTGCGACCCGCGCAAGCCGTCCGGATAGCCCGAACCGTCGAGATATTCGTGGTGCGAGCGGACCACCGACAGGGTCAGCGCGTCATAATCGCCCGTCAGCAGCATCGCGTGACCGAGCGCCGGGTGACGATCCATCTCCTTGCGCTCGAGGGGCGTCAGCGGTGCCGGCTTGTTCAGGATGGCGAGCGGGATCTTGGCCTTGCCGATGTCGTGGAGCAGCGCCCCTTTGACCAGGTACCGGGAATCGGCCTCGCTGAGCCCCAGAATACGGGCGAATTCGGCTGCGATCCCGGCCACGCTCAGGCAGTGGCGGTGGGTGACGTCGTCGAAGTTCGCGACGACGTCGAGCCAGTTGCGCACCTTCGCCTCGCGGATGGCCTGATTGACCAAGTCGGCGCCGCTTTCGACCACCGCCGGCGGGGGTGCCTGATCGGCCCGGAACAGGCTGACGAAGGCCGCATGTGCCTCATGGATCTGATGCCGCCACCGGCGGGCGGATCGCGTATCCGGCCCGCCGTCGGTCAGGGTCGCGACCGCATTCAGCAGCAGGGCGCTCGCCGTGGAGGCCGCCATCACCCGGGTCGCCCCCAGAGCCGTCGCCTGGATCTCGCCGCGCCCGAGATTGCCGTGGATCAGGGCGAGAAACGGGACCCCGGGGGCCCGCACCGTGGACAGGACCTGACGCAGGCGCCGGACGGATTCGGAGGTCAGTGCGCTGACGTCGCTGATGATCAATGCGGCGCCCGATGGCGGGGCCGCGTCGCCGTAGAGGTCGTGCAACATCACGGAAATGCCGCCGCCGAGGTTGCGCGCGAGCCGCCCGCCCCGCTCGAGATCGTCGGTCAAGATCAGGGTCTGGCCCAACAACTCCCCCCGTCGCTCGCCTCGTTCCGGGCGTCCAACGTGTGCGAGCGCACTCTAACCAATGATCGGCCTATCGAAATCTGGATAGACGTCGCTCAAGATAATTATAGTCGCATTACGTTAAAATTTTAGCCGCCCAGGCAGGTATTCTCCGCTTCAATCAGGTATCCAACCCGTCACGCCGAGGCCTCGCGAATCGTGCCGGTCGGCGCGGAGCCGGCGCTTGCCTCGCCGCGTCCGGACAGCCAGAACGCCGTCATGCTGCGCGTCAATGACCTCACCTATCGCATCGGCGACCGTCTGATCCTCGATTCCGCGAGCTTCACGATCCCGGAAGGCGCCCGCGTCGGTCTCGTCGGGCGCAATGGGGCCGGCAAGACCACGCTGTTCAAGGCCATTCTCGGCGATCTGCCGGTGGATGCGAAATCGGTGGCGCTGCCCAAGGGCATGCGGATCGGCGCCGTTGCCCAGGAGGCACCGGCCGGGCCGGAGACGCTGCACGCCGTCGTGCTCGCCGCCGACACGGAGCGCGCCCGGCTGATGGCGGAGGCCGAGCATGCGGACGGCTTGCGCCGCGCCGAGATCGAGACCCGGCTCGTCGATATCGGCGCCCACTCGGCGCCGGCCCGGGCCGCCGCGATCCTGCACGGCCTGGGGTTCGATGCGGCCGCCCAGGGGCGGCCCTGCTCGGACTTCTCCGGCGGCTGGCGGATGCGCGTGGCGCTGGCCGCCGTCCTGTTCTCGGAGCCGGACCTGCTGCTCCTCGACGAGCCGACCAACTATCTCGACATCGAGGGCACGCTCTGGCTGTACGATTACCTGGAGCGCTACCCGCGCACCGCCATCATCATCAGCCACGACCGCGACCTGCTCGACACCAGCGTCGATCACATCCTGCATCTCGACCGCGGCAAGCTGACGATCTACCGCGGCGGCTATTCGAGCTTCGCCAAGCAGCTCTCGGAGAGGCGGGTGCTCCAGGCCAAGGCGAAGGCCAAGCAGGATGCCGAGCGCGCGCATCTCCAGAGCTTCATCGACCGGTTCAAGGCCAAGGCCACCAAGGCGCGGCAGGCCCAGTCGCGGATGAAGCGGCTGGCCAAGATGGAGCCGATCGCGGCGCTGCTCGACGACGACGTGCCGGTGATCCACCTGCCGAGCCCGGAGAAGCCCCTGTCGCCGCCGATCGTGGCGATGGAGCGGGTCAAGGCCGGCTACGGGGACCGGATCGTCCTGACCGGGCTCGACCTCAGCCTCGCGCCGGACGACCGGGTGGCGTTGCTGGGCGCGAACGGCAACGGCAAGTCGACCTTCTGCAAGCTGATCGGCGGGCGGCTCGGCCCCGTGGCCGGCGAGGTCAAGCGCTCCTCAAAGATGGAGGTCGCCTATTTCGCCCAGCATCAGCTCGACGAGTTGCGGCCCTCCGAGAGCGCCTACGCGCATGTCCGAACCCTGATGCCGGACGTTCCGGAGGCCAAGGTGCGCTCCGCGACGGCGCGGCTGGGCTTCGGCGCCAACAAGGCCGACACGCCGGTCGAGAAGCTCTCGGGCGGCGAGAAGGCGCGCCTGCTCATGGGCCTCGCGGCCTTCCACGGCCCGCACCTCCTGATCCTCGATGAGCCGACCAACCACCTCGATATCGAGAGCCGGCAGGCCCTCGTGGAGGCGATCAACGACTACGAAGGGGCCGTCATCCTCGTGTCCCACGACCGCTTCCTGGTCGAGGCCTGCGCCGACCGGCTCTGGCTCGTCGCGGACGGCACGGTGAAGACCTTCGACGGCGACATGGACGATTACCGGCGCTTCGTCCTGTCGGGGCCGGAGCGCGAGGCGGAGCGCGAGACTGAGCCGTCCGGCGGCCAGAAGGCCGAGGCGCGTCGGGCCGGCGTCGAGCGCCGCGCGGCCCTCGCGCCGCTGCGCAAACGCCTGGAGGCCATCGAGGCCCGCATGGCCAAGCTGACCGCGGCGATCCAGAAGATCGACGCGGCGCTGGAGGACGGGTCCGCCTTCCGGGAGAACGCCGCCAAGGCCGGCGAGATCGCCAAGATGCGCGCGGACGCCGCGCAGGCGCTCGCCTCCGCCGAGGAGGAATGGCTGAATGTGAGCGCGGAGATCGAGGCCGCCTGAGGCGTTCCCCGGCGCGCTCGGACCCCTCGAGGCCGGTGGTTCCCATCCGTTCGGGCGCTGCGAAACCATCCAGCAGCGCCACGGCAGGCCGGGCGGCGCGATGCTCGTTCAGAGCGACTGTTCGATCGCCCGCTCCAGGATGTCGACGCCGAGGTCGATCTCCTCGTCGGTGGCGGTCAGCGGCGGGGCGATGCGGAACACGCCGCCCATGCCCGGCAACTGCACGATGTTCATGCTCAGCCCGAGGTCCAGGCAGCGCCGGGTGATCGCATCGCCCAGATCCGGCGCCGGCACCTTCGTGCCCCGGTCGGCCACGATCTCGACGCCCTGCAGAAGCCCGCGGCCCCGGAGGTCGCCGATGCAGGCGAAGCGCTGCTGAAGGGCGCCCAACCGCGTGGCGAGCCGGGCGCCGGCCTCCTCGGCCCGGGCGACGAGGCCGTCGCGCCGGACGATCTCCAGCACCTTGAGGCCCACCGCTGCGGGCAGCGGATCGGAGACGTGCGTGGTGTAGAATAGGAACCCGCGGGCGTGGCAGAGATCCTCGATCTCCGGCGTGGTCAGGACCGCCGCGAGCGGCAGGCCGGCGCCCAGGGTCTTCGACAGGGTGAGGATGTCCGGGACAACGCCGTCGCGTTCGCAGGCGAACATCAGGCCCGTGCGGCCGATGCCCGTCTGGGCCTCGTCGAGGATCAGCAGCATCCCCCGCTCCGCGCATTTCCGCTTGAGCGCGGCGAGGTAGCCCGGTGGCAGTTCGAGGATGCCCCCGGAGCTGAGGATCGGCTCGGCCAGGAACGCCGCCAGGTTGCCGGTCGATTGCCGGTCGACCAGCGCGAAGGCGTAGTCGAGTTCGGTCTGCCAGTCGGGGGCTCCGTCCTTCTCGAAGGTGGGGCGGTAGGCGTTCGGCGCGGGGATCGCGAAGGAGCCGACGGAGGCCGGGCCATAGCCCTTGCGGCCGGCGCTGTAGGTCGCCCCGGCCGCCCCCGCCGTCATCCCGTGCCAGGATTGCGCGAAGCTCACGACCTCCCAGCCGCCCGTGGCGAGCTTGGCCATGCGCAGGGCGGCCTCGTTGGCCTCTGCGCCGGTGGTCAGCAGGAGCGTCCGTTCGAGGTCGCCGGGGGCGATCCGGGCCAGCTCCGTCGCGAGATCGACCACGGGCCGGCTCAGCATGCCGCTGAACAGGTGGTCGAGATGTCCGACATGATGCGCGGCCACCGCGGCGATCTCGGGATGCCCGTGGCCCAGGATCGCGCTCATCTGGCCGGAGGTGAAATCGAGGATCTTCCGGCCGTCCGCGTCGTAGACGAAGCTGCCCTCCGCCCGCTCGATGATGACCGGCGCGAAGCAGCCGCCGTACCGCACGAGATGCCGACGTGCGCGCATCCAGAAATCGGCGTCGTCGTTCCGTGTCATCGTCGGTCCTGCACCCGGGTCCAGCCGCACCATGCTAGGACCGCCGCGGACGGCAGAAAAGCTTATCGTTCTGAACCGAGAGTTCAGAGGTTCTTATGGCTCACAGCCTCGACATCGATCTCCTGCGCAGCTTCGCCGCGGTGGCGGAGACCGGCGCCCTGAGCCGGGCGGCGGAGCGGGTCAGCCGAAGTCAGGCCGCCCTGAGCATGCAGATGAAGCGCCTGGAGGATCTCGTCGCGCAGCCGCTTCTGCGGCGGACGGGGCGCGGGGTCTCCCTGACGGTGCAGGGGGAGCGCCTTCTGGTTCATGCGCGCCGGATCCTGTCCGCGCACGACGACGCCCTGGCTGAATTGTCCGGACGGAGTCTCACCGGCACGCTGCGGATCGGTTGTCCGGACGATTATGCGCAGGCGTTCCTGCCGGCCCTGCTGCGCGGCTTTGCACCCCGACACCCCGCGGCGGCGATCGCGGTGGTCTGCGCCGCGACGCCCCGTCTGGAGGAGCGATGGCAACGCGGTGGACTCGATCTGGCGCTGGTCTCCGTTGCCCGCTCGGCCGGGGGGGAGATCCTCCGGCACGAGGATCTCGTCTGGGTCGCGCCGCGCGGTGCGCCCGCGGCTTGGCCCGACCCGCTGCCGCTCGCCCTCGGCGATCCCGATACCCTCGATCATCGGGCGGCGCGGGCCGCCCTCGACAAGGCGGGGCGACCATACCGGATCGCCTACGCGAGCGGCAGCCTGTCGGGCCTGCTGGCCGTGACGCGCTCCGAGCAGGCCGTGGCAGTCCTGACCCGCGCTGCCGTCCCGCCCGATCTGCGCATCCTGACCCGCAGCAGCGGATTGCCGGCGCTGCCGCGCATCGGTCTGACGATCCGCATGGATGGAGCGCATGCCACTCCGCTCACGCGGGCCTTCGCCGCCCATGTCCGGTCCGTTCTGCCGGCGCTCTGAGCCTGCGATCGATCGGCGAGGGAAAGCCGATCGACCACGACGGTGAAGCCCAGCGCCGCCGCATGCCAGGATCTATGCTTCGTCACCGGATTTCGGCCAGAACACAACGATGTCGTCGTTGTCGACATCGATCCAATTGAAGTGCGTCTTCGGGTTGTCCTGACTGATGCTTTCGAAATGCGCGCTGTTGCACAGAACGTAGACTTCCCGCTCCGGCCCGTGGAAGCCGATATCGATCTCCAACTGGCGAAGGGCCGAGCGGAGGTCCGTATCGGACAGGTGCGCGCCCCGGAACTTCCGGCCAGCCACGTCCGGAAAGGCCGCGCTCCAGGCTGCCATGACCCGGGGATTGTCATACTGAACGACCGTGTCGGTTCCCACGACGCGGGATGGACTGTGATCCAGCCGGACATCCTCGCTCCAGTTGCGGTTGGCGGCGCCGATCGTCTTCGTCGTTTCCGGAGAGACGACAGGCGTCGTCGCCGTGACCGTCGCCATGGCCGCCGCGGCAATCTGGCTGCCGCGCCGATCCGGCGGATCGAACGGCATGGCGTCGATCGCCCGGATCTGGGTTTCGGCCAGCGCGAAGACGGCGCCGGCCGCCTCCGGCGAGAGCGTGTAGATGGACCGGGGATCCGGTGCAGCCGAGACGGCGGCCGGCGCCGTCTTCGCTGTCGTCAGCCCAAGTTCTTCGGCGTGGTTCGCTTTCTGGGTGGCAGCCGTGACGGCAGCCAGGGGAGGTATGTAATCCATCGCGCGGTCTCCATCTCTTCGAGCCGATGCGCTCCCATCGCCGCTCAACGTGAGCGGCGTGCCTCAACGTGCTGCGCCGGCAGACAGACGTGCCGGCGGTACAGCGGGCGAATGCCGTCCGGACCGGCAACCGGCGCGGCGACGCCCGGCAAGGCCGGGCCGAGCTGCGGTGTCGCCGCGCGGCGCGACCAAGCGCGTCAGCGGTCGCGCCTGCCGGGTCATGCCGTAGGCGGCCGGCTGCGCAGAGCGGGCCCGTTCAGAACTGGACGCGCCGGTCCGTGATGCCGGTTAGGCGGAGTGGCGGGGATGCAAGCGGGAAACGCCTCGGCTCTCGGGCGCCACGCGGCCTTCATGACCACCGGCACCCAATCCGCGAGCTTCATGCTCCGTTAATTCTTACGTGCACTCAAACACTTGAAGGTGTCAAGTCTATTCCGGCCGTGCCCGCGCCTTTCCACGGTGTCGGCGCCGATGTGCGAAGACAATAGGCCTGTAACGCAACAGAGTTTTCTATTTTTATACTGAAACATGTAGTGGATGACACGCAGTTCTCGGCGGTCATGCCAAGGCCTGCCCCATCATGCCATGAGCCGTCCCGATTCACAGGATGCGCGGTGCGCCTGTGCCGTGGACACCCGGTGGATGCCATGCGGCGGTCCGCGGCCCGGTGATCGGGCGACCCGGTGGCCGGGGACGACGGTGCCTTTCGTCCGGCAAACGCCGCCGATTCCCTCGTCCGATGGGTGGGCGAAGGCTGCGTTTGCCCGCAGCCTGCGGACATGCGAGAGAGGCCGAATGTTGACCGTCGATAGCCTCTGGCGCGCGCGGCACCGGCTCGCGCAGTTCGGGAAGAAGCGGACCGGATCGCCGCGCATCCTCGTGATCGGCGTCTGCCAAGCGGGGTCCATCGCCAAGACGATGCGCTACCTGCTGCCCGAGGCGCGGGTGGATTTCGTGTCGGCCTTTACGGCGGCCCGCCGGTTCCCGCGTCTCGCGGACCTGATGGCGCATGCGGACGGCTACGACCACGTCTTCAGCAGCATCTACCTGCCCCGGTTCAAGGGCGGCGGCACGATCGACACGCTGCGGACGCACCCGAAGGTGCGGTTGATCCCCACCATCGTGTTCAGCGCCTATCATCCGGATCTCGTCCATGTGGGCGTGCAGGATTCCGTCACGCTCAACGGCCTGATCTCGGGGCCGATGGGGCATTCGCACTCGGCGATCACGCTGTTCGCCTACCTCTCCGGATTCTCGCAGGCGCAGGCGCTGCGCCTGTTCTCCGAGCCGGTCTTCGAGCGCCTCGGGTATTTCAATCTCTGGGACGAGTCGGTTTCGTATCTGCGCGGGCTCGGCGTCCAGGCCGGGTACGATCTGGACACGCACCTCACGCGCTGGGCGCGCCGGGGCTGCTTCATGCACTCGATCAACCACACGAAGCTCTACGTCGTCGCCGACCTCGCCCGGGGCCTGCTGACCCGGGCCGGCGTCCCGTTCGAGGAATGCGATCTCGACGCGTTCCTTCCGGACGATCTCGGCGGTCAGGGCAGCTGGCCGGTCTATCCGGAGATCGCCCAGCATTACGGCGTGCCAGGCAGCGCCCTGTTCTTCAAGGCGGAGACGCGCCGGTCCGGTCCCGCGCGCACGATGAGCCGGGCCGAGTTCGTCGCCGCCTCCTACGCGAATTACGACCGGCGCGAGCGCAAGCTTCTGATCTCGCAGCGTGTCCAGGGCTGGCTCACCGACCCGCCGACGGTGGATTTCCTGCGTGAGGCCGCGGGGCGCGACGCGGCGCCGGCGCGGTCGGAGAGCCGGGCCCCGGCCCTGAGCGCCGGCAGCCTCGCCGGACACGCGTCTTAAGGTTCGGGCGGGCACTTCCCATCGGTCCCGGCGTTGTCGCGCACGGCCCGCGGCTGCGGGATGGACGTCGAGGTGGTTCGATGGGCTCTCAGTCCCGGCACAGCGCCGGTCGCTTCGCGGCCGCGGCGGCCCTGACGCTCGTCGGCTCGGCCGCGGCTCTGGCCGGCTGGAGCGGGCTCGTGGTGAACCGGCGGATGCCCCTGCCGCCCGCCCTTCCGGGACGGCACGAACGGCTCCGGACCCGACGCGCCGGCGACATCTCGCTCTACGGATCGACCGAGGCCGAGGGCGTGCCGCTCCTGCTGATCCATTCCATCAACGCCGCGGCCAACGCCTATGAGGTGCGGCCGCTCTATCTGCGCTACCGCGGCACGCGGCCGGTCTACGCCCTGGACCTGCCGGGTTTCGGCTTCTCGGAACGGTCGCGCCGCCGGTACACGCCGCGGCTGATGGTGGAAGCGATCCACGCCGCGGTCGATGAGATCCGGCACCGGCACGGCGGCTGGGCGATCGATGCCCTGGCTGTCTCACTGTCGGCCTCGTATCTCGCGCGGGCCAGCCTGGAACGGTCGGATGCCTATCGCAGCCTCGCGCTGATCAGCCCGACGGGATTCGATGGGCGGCTCTCTGGGGACGGTCCCCCGGACGGTCATCGCGGCCGCGACTGGCTGCGCGACGCCCTCGACCGGCCGCCCCTGGGCCGGCCGCTGTTCGATGCCCTGGTCACGCGGCCGAGCATGCGCTTCTTCCTGCAGAAGACCTTCGGCTCGTCCGACATCGACGAGGGTCTGCTCGCCTATGATTACGCGTCGGCGCACCAGCCCGGCGCCGAGCACGCCCCCTGGTGCTTCATCGCCGGTCACCTGTTCCCCACCGACGCGACACGTCTTTACGAGCGCCTGCGCCTTCCGGTCTGGATGGTGCATGGCACGCGCGGCGACTTCGTCGATTACCGGCTGGCGCCGCGGGTCGCCGACCGGCCCAACTGGCGCGTCGAGACCCTGCCGACCGGCGCATTCCCGCATTTCGAGCAGCCGGCGGCCGTCGCGGCCGGCTACGACGCGTTCCTGGCGAGCATCATCCGGCTGCCGGCGGCTCGACCGGCGTGATCCGGTAGCGCAGCCACACCACGCCGTCGGAAAGGCGCTCGCAGGCCGTCAGGTCGAGCTTGCGGCGGCTGCCCATCGTGTCCGCCTCCTCGCCGGCGAAGTCGAACACCGCGGGCGTCCCGGTCAGGCCATCGACGGCGGGCACCAGGAGCAGGCTCAGTTCGTCGATGATCCCGGCTTTCAGCATCGAGCCGTTGATGTGGCCGCCGCCCTCGACGAGGAGCCGCTCGATCCCGAACAGGGTGCGCAGCTTCGCCGCCGCCAGGGCGAAGTCGACGGTCCGCTCGCCCGCGAACAGGTAGGATTGGCCGCCGGCCCGGAGCGCGCGCAGATGCGGATCCGGCACGGATTCGGTGAGCACCACCACCACATGGTCCCCCTCGATCGTATTGCGCGCGCCCCAATCCAGACGTCCGCGCGCATCGAGGGCCACGGCGTAGCCCGGCGCGTCGCGGCGGGCGACATGATCCGTCCGCGGGACCGGAACGCCGTCGTCCCGGATCGGCTCGGGCAACGGATCGGCGCTGTCGGCATAGCCCTGCATCGTCACCCGCCCGCACATCCACGCATCGCCCTTCAGCTCGCCGTGGACGCGCTCGTAATGGCTGTCGGCATCCAGCGTTTTCCAGCGGCGCACCTTGATCCGGCCGTCGACCGACGAGGTCATATGACAGATCACGTACGGGCGTTCGGCGGATGCCATGGACGATCCTCGTTCAGCGCGCCGGGGCTCTCCCCCCGCGAACACCCGCGAAACTAGGCGGATCGTCCCTTCGGCCCAGGGCGGCGCGCGGGATCGAACGCCGCAGCGATCCGCGTCTGTGGACCCGGCGCGCCCCGGTCCGTAAGAATGCGGCGGCCGCCGGGAGCGGCGTCCGTATTGGATTCCAATGATCGACCTGACCCTCGAGGCCGCCCGCACCATCGTCGACACCGCCCTGCGGGAGGCGCGGACACGGACGCTCAAGCCTCTGGCCGTCGTCGTCTACGATGCCCGCGGCGCCCTCAAGGCGGCCGCGGTCGAGGACGGGACCTCCCTGCGCCGGGCCGAGATCGCGAGCGGCAAGGCCAACGGCGCGCTGGCGCTGGGTCTCGGCTCCCGGGCGATCCACGCGCGGGCGGAGCAGCAGCCCTATTTCGTCGCTGCCGTGACCCATCTCGCCGGCCCCGCCGCCCTCGTGCCGGTGCCCGGCGGCGTGCTGATCCGGTCCGGTGAGGGACGGCTCCTCGGCGCGGTCGGCATTTCCGGCGACACCTCCGACAACGACGAGATCTGCGCGGTGGCCGGCATCGAAGCCGCCGGCCTGAAGCCGGAAACCGGCGCCTGATCATGCGCCTGCGTCGGCGCGACTGGCTGGCCGGCGCGATGGCCCTCTCGGCCGTGCCGCCCGCCCGCGCGGCCGAGGCGCTCTACCGCCGCGGCAACGACGCCGATCCCGAGACCCTCGACCCGCACCGCTCGTCCACGGTCGCGGAGGCGCATATCCTGCGCGACCTCGGCGATGGGCTGCTCACCTACGACAATTGCGGCGCCATCATCCCGGGCGCCGCACGCGCCTGGACCGTCTCGGACGACGGCGCGACCCTGCATTTCGACCTGCGGCCCGACGGTCGCTGGTCGAATGGCGAGCCGGTCACCGCGGCGGATTTCGTCTACTCGCTCCGCCGGATGCTCGATCCGGCCACGGCGGCGAAATACGCCGAGATCCTGTTCCCGATCCGCAACGCCGCCGCCGTGAACCGCGGCGAGAAGCCGGCCGACGCCCTGGGCGTGGTCGCGGAGGCGCCGCTGCGGCTCGCGATCACCCTGGAACAGCCGACGCCCTACATCCTGGAACTCCTCACCCATCAGACCGCCCTGCCGGTCCACCGCGCCTCGGTCGAACGCTACGGCGACAGTTTCACCCGGCCGGGAAACCTCGTGACGAATGGGCCCTATCGGCTCGCCGACCGCGTGCCGGGCGGCGCCATCACGCTGGAGGCCAACCCGCACCATCCGGATGCGGCGAGCCTCGCGATCCGCCGGGTCGCCTTCCTGCCGACGCCCGACATCGCATCGGCCGTGCGCCGCTACGCCGCCGGCGAGATCGACTCGCTCTCCGACCTGCCCGTCGACCAGATCGCCGACCTGCGTCGCCGCTTCGGAACGCAGGTGGTGCTCGGACCCTTGCTGGGACTGGCGGCGCTGGTGGTGAACACCCGCAAGGCGCCGTTCTCGGACAGGCGCGTCCGACAGGCGCTGTCGCTCGTGATCGACCGGGAATACTTGGCCGACGGGCTTAACAGCGGCACCATGAGTCCCGCCTATTCCCTATGTCCGCCCGGCCTCGACAATTACCGGACGCCGCCCGAGACCGAGGGCCGCCGCGGCCTGCCGATCGACCACGAGGCGGAGGCGCGCCGACTGCTCGCCGAAGCGGGCTTCGGCCCGGACCGCCCGCTCACGCTAGAGTACCGGTTCAACATCAGCGACAACAACCGCACCGTCGCGGTGGCGCTCGGCGACATGTGGCGCGACCTCGGGATCAGGACCCGCTTCGTCTACACCGACGCCAAGACGCATTTCGCCCACCTGCGCGACGGCGGCGATTTCGACGTCGCGCGCATGAGCTGGCTTGCCGACTATTCAGACCCGCAGAACTTCCTGTTCCTGCTCCAGAGCGGAAATGACGGCATGAATGCCGGCCATTGGTCGGATGCCGCCTACGACACCCTGATGGCGCAGGCGGCCGCCGAGCGCGATCTCACCCGACGGGCCGGCCTGCTCTACGACGCGGAGGCCATCGCCTTGCGCGAACTGCCCTGGATCCCGCTGATGCATTACTGCTCCAAGGCGCTGATCGCGCCGCGGCTGCACGGCTACCATCCGAACCTGCGCAACGCCGCGCCGACACGGTTCCTGAGGCTCGACGCGTGATCCGCTTCATCCTGCGCCGCCTGCTCCAGGCGGTGCCGACGCTGCTCGCCGTGGTGACCGTCAGCTTCTTCTTGATGCGGCTGGCCCCGGGCGGACCGTTCGACCTGGAGCGGCCGCTGGCGCCCGCCGCCATGGAGAACCTGCGCCGGGTCTACGGCCTCGACCGGCCGCTCGTCGCGCAGTTCGGCAGCTATCTCGCGGCGCTGGTGCGGGGCGATCTGGGCCCCTCCTTCTCGTTCCGCGACCAGAGCGTCCTCGATCTGATCGCCCGGGGCCTCCCGGTCTCCGCGACGCTGGGCGCCCTCGCCCTCGTGCTGGCCACCGCGCTCGGCGTCGGGCTCGGGATCGCGGCGGCGCTCCGGCGCGGCGGCGTCATCGATCGGCTCTTGGGCGTCGGTGCGGCCCTGACCCTCTCGCTGCCGAGCTTCGTGGTCGCGCCCCTGCTCCAGATCGCCTTCGGGCTCACGCTGCGCTGGCTGCCGCTGGGAGGCTGGAACGACGGCGCCCCGAGCCACCTGGTCCTGCCGGTCGTGACGCTGGCCCTGCCGCAGGTCGGTGCCCTGGCCCGGCTGACCCGGACCTCGCTGGCCGAGACCCTGCGGACGCAGCCGGTCCGCACCATGCGCAGCCTCGGCCTGCCGCCGGCCCGCGTCACCCGCCACGCCCTGCGGGGCGCGCTCCTCCCGGTTGTGGCCTATCTCGGGCCGCTGGCCGCGTCCCTGCTCACCGGCTCGGTGGTGGTGGAGACGATCTTCGGCCTGCCGGGGATCGGCCGCTACTTCGTCGAGGGCGCGCTCAACCGGGACTACACGCTGGTGATGGGCACGGTGCTGCTGGTTGCCGGACTGGTCATCGCCCTCAACCTCGCCGCCGACCTCGCCTGCGCATGGCTCGACCCGCGCCTCCGGGCGGCGTCGTGACCATCACCGCCGCGGCTCCGGGGCCGGCCCGGCGCGCCGTTCTCCGCTTCGCCCGGGAACGCACCGCCGTGGCGGCCCTCGCCCTGCTGATCCTGATCGCCCTCGCCTGCCTGATCGGTCAGGGGCTCACCGGCCACGATCCCGAGCGCGCCTATCCGGACCTGCGTCAGCTCCCGGCCGGCCTCACCGCACAGCCCGATGCCGAGCATCTCCGGCCGGCGCTTGAGCGCCTCGCCTTCCGGATGCGGGGCCGGCTCGACGCAGTCGCACGCGACGGCGACACGCTGCGGCTCACCCTCGGGTCCGACGCGGGCGTCGATCGGCGCAGTCTGGCCTACCTGCCGCGCTCGGCGCTCTTCGGATCCCCCGACATCCTGGACGAGCGCGACGGCGGTCGGAGCCTCGTCGTCGTGGTGCCGATCCGGCGCCTGCACTTCCTCCTCGGCACCGACATCCAGGGCCGCGACCTGCTGACCCGCTGCCTCGTCGCCGGCCGGATCTCGCTGGCGATCGGGCTCGCCGCCAGCCTCGTCGCCCTGCTCATCGGCGTCGCCTACGGTGCCACGGCGGGTTTCATCGGGGGCGCCGTCGATGCCGTGATGATGCGCGGCGTCGACGTGCTGTACGCCCTCCCCTTCGTGTTCTTCGTGATCCTCCTGCTGGTGTTCTTCCGCCCGAGCCTGCTGCTCATGCTGGTGGCGATCGCCGCGGTGGAATGGCTCGACATGGCCCGGGTGGTGCGCGCCGTGACCCTGTCGCTGCGCGAGCGCGATTTCGTCCGCGCCGCACGGGCGCTCGGCCTCGGGACACCCCGCATCATCCTCCGGCACATCGTGCCCAACACCCTCGGTCCGGTGGCGGTGACCGCCACGCTGCTGGTGCCGCAGGTGATCCTGCTGGAGAGTTTCCTGTCCTTCCTCGGGCTCGGGGTGCAGGAGCCGCAGACGAGCTGGGGCGTCCTGATCGCCGAAGGCGCCCGTTCCATCGAGGGGGCGCCCCACATGCTCGCGGCCCCGGCCGCCTTCCTGATCGCGACCCTGGTGGCCCTCAACCTGATCGGCGACGGCCTCGCGGACGCGCTGGACCCCCGCGGAGACTGATGCCGCGGTCGGCGGCTTCCTCGACTCAGCCCAGCTGCCGGATCGGGGCACCGGCGAGCCAGGCTTCGATGTCCTCGACGGCCTGGGTGAAGAACGTCCGGTAATTGTTGCGCGACACGTAGCCGAGATGCGGCAATGCCAGCACGTTCGGCAGGCGGCGGAACGGGCTGTCGGCTGGCAGCGGCTCGGTCTCGAAGACGTCGAGGCCCGCGCCGGCGATCCAGCCCTCGTCCAGGGCCCGCACCAGGGCGTCCTGATCGATGATCGGCGCCCGTGAGGTGTTCACGAGGAACGCGTCGCGCCGCATGCGGCGCAACTCGGCCGGCCCCAGGAGGCCGCGCGTTCGATCGCCCAGCACGAGGTGGATCGTGACGATATCGCTCGCCTCCAGCAGCGCCTCCTTCGAGGCTGCCCGCTCGACCCCCGCGGCGGCCGCGCGGGCCTCATCGAGGTTCGGGCTCCAGGCGATCACCCGCATGCCGAAAGGATCGCCGATCTGGGCCACCCGCGTCCCGATCTTGCCCGAGCCGAGAAATGCGAGGGTCGCGCCCGCGAGATCGGTTCCGATCGTGCTCTGCCAGGGCCCCCCCTCGCGCATGGCCCGGCCCTCCGACGCCACGTGACGCGCCAGTCCAAGGATCAGCGCCCAGGTCAGCTCCGTCGGCGGCGTGGGACTCGAATCCGTGCCGCAGACGACCACGTTGCGCGCCCGGGCGGCCGCAAGGTCGATCGCGAGGTTGCGCATGCCGCTGGTGACGAGCAGCTGAAGCCGGGGCAGCCGCTCCAGCAGGGCTGCGGGGAACGGCGTGCGCTCCCGCATGATCACAAGGATCTCCGCCTGCGCGATCCGCGCCACGAGGGCATCCGCATCCGGAATGTGCTCGGCGATGGCCGAGACGGCGACGTGATCGGCGAGGCGTGTCCAGTCTGTGAGCGCGAGGGCTGCCTGCTGGTAATCGTCGAGGATGAGGCAGGTGCGCATGGCGATGGGGTAGGCCTCGGTGGGCAGAGCGTCAACGAGGTCCGATCGATGACACGACGTCGGCTCTTCGAAACTGCGCCGCGGTCAAGCGAGCCCGTCACGCCACGACCGCGCCGTCCAGCCCGGAGCCCGGGATCGGCCAGGCCTTCGGGGCGGACGGCCAGTATGAGACATCCCCCCTGTCGGGGCTCTCCCGACATTCGCCCGGCGGGATCGCGGAGGAGACGCGTTCGGCTCCTAGGCCTCGGCCAATGCTGTGAACGCCACCGCGACGCCGGCGGCGCCGGGATCCTCAACACCGACGAGATCGCCCATAGCCAGGTAGCTCGAGCGGCCGGCGCCGGCGCGGGTCATGCGGGCCGTGGCTTCGGCACCGGCTCGGGCCGCCGCAGCGGCGGCGGTCAGGTCTCCGCTCCCCAGGGCCTCGACGGCGGGAATCAGCGCGTCGAGCAGGGTGCGGTCGCCGGCCTGAGCGCCGCCATAGCTCTGGACGCGCGCGACGCCCTGCCCGAGCGCAGTGGGCCATGCGGCCCCGTCGGCAAGGGCCGAGGCCGTCGCGGCGAAGAAGATCGAGCCGAGCACACCGCTCGATCCGCCGACGGCGCGGCCGATCCGCTCGGCCAGGGCCCGGCACAGGGCGGCCGGATCGGCCAGCGGCAGTCGGTCGAACTCAGCCCGTACGGCGCGCGCGGCCCCCGCGAAGGTCGTCCCAGCATCGCCATCGCCGACCTTGGCATCGAGACCGTTGAGGGTCTCCTCAGCCTGGATCAGCGCCTTTGTGACGGCAGCGATGCGAGCCCCCGTGACGGCGTCGTGCGACGGTGTGAAAGTCTCACCCGCAAGCCCCTCCGGCACCGGCCGTAGGATCGGCGGCGCGATCCGGACTGCCGCCGGCCAGGCCGCGACCGGCACGGGCTCCGACAGGGCCCGCTCCAGCGCATCGTCGAGCGGGAGGACCGACAGCGAGGCGCCGTGCATGTCCAGCGCCGTCATCAGCGGCGCCGGACCGAGCAGCAGACGGACGCGCCGGCCCAGATCGGTGGCGAGCACCGCCCGCGTGAGGATCTGCATCTCCAGGGCTGAGGCGGAGCCGAGATTGTTCACAAGGAGGGCCAGACGGTCGGCACCCGCGATCGCCCGCGAAAGCCTGTCGGCCATCATGTGGGCGAGATCGCTGGCCCTCGGCAGGGTGATGCGTTCCACGCCCGGCTCCCCGTGGATGCCGAGGCCGAGCTCGGCCTGACCCTCCGCCAATCGCTCGCTGCGCGGCGAACCGGGGATCGTGCAGGTCGAGACTGCGATGCCGAGCGACTTCGCCGCTTCGGCCGCCCGGCGGGCGAGCGCCGCAACGGTTTCGAGCGATTCCCCGGCTTCCGCAGCATGACCCGCCGCCTTGTGGACGAACAGCGTTCCGGCGACGCCGCGCGGCTGCTTGGCGTCCGGCAGGGCGATGTCGTCGGCGACGATCACGGTCTCGACCTTATGGCCCAGCGCCCGGGCCCGCTCGGCGGCGAGACCGAAATTCAGCCGGTCGCCCGCATAGTTCTTGATGACGAGCAGGCAGCCGGCCGGTCCCGTCACCGCGAGGATCCCGGCCAGCACCGCGTCGACGCTCGGCGAGGCGAAGACGTCCCCGCAGACGGCCGCGCTCAGCAGACCCGGCCCGACGAAACCGGCATGGGCCGGCTCGTGACCGGAGCCGCCACCGGAAACCACAGCGACCTTTCCGGGCTCCGGTACGGCGCGCAGGATCACGCGGATCCCGGGATCGCCCTCGAGCCGCGCAAGGCGCCCGCCGCTGGCTGCCAGCAAGCCGTCGAGGGCGTCGTTGACCAGGGTTGCGCGGGCGTCGATGACATGGGCCATGGCGTGACCTTCGATGGGGCGGTCACCGATTCTGGGTCGGCGGATCCGCACGCAGTGTCGGCGCAATCCGGTCGCCCAGGCAACGGCCTCGTCACGCCGTTCGCGATGATGGAGGCGTCGAGCCGGTCTCCGTCACTCCTTCACGGCGCCTGTGAGCGCCGACACGTAGTACTCGACGAAGAATGAGTAGAGGATCACCAGCGGGAGCGAGCCGAGCAGCGCGCCGGCCATCAGCGAACCCCACTTGTACACGTCGCCGTCCACGAACTCGCTCACGACGGCGATGGGCACCGTCTTGTTCTGTGTCGAGGACAGGAAGGTCAGCGCGTAGATGAACTCGTTCCAGCACAGCGTCAGAGAGAAGATCCCGGCCGAGATCAGCCCCGGGAAGGCCAGCGGCAGGATGATCTTGGTGAGGATCTGCCACCGGCTGGCGCCGTCCATCAGCGCGCATTCCTCCAGCTCGTACGGGATGGTCTTGAAGTAGCCCATCAGGAGCCACGTCGAGAACGGGATCAGGATCGTCGGGTAGGCGAGGATGAGGGCGATCGGCGAGTCGAACAGGCCGTAGGCCTGCACGATCGTGGCCAGCGGGATGAACAGGATCGAGGGCGGCACGAGGTAGGCGAGGAAGATCGCCGCGCCGACCCAGCCCGCGCCCCGGTAGCGCACGCGGACGCAGGCATAGGCGGCGAGCACGCTGGCGAACAACGACAGCACGGTCGCCGCCACCGACACGTACATCGTGTTCCAGAGCCAGCGCGGATACTGCGTCTCGAACAGCAGCTTGTGAATGTGCTTGAACGTCGGATCCACGACCCAGAACGGGTTGAACCGCTCCATGTCGATCAGCTGCTCGTCCGGTTTGATGGCCGTCAGCGCCATCCAGTAGAACGGGAACAGCAGCACGGCGAGGATGACGAGGAGCGGCAGGTAGGTGGTCACGAGCCGCCGGGGCAGGCGCTCGAGATAGGCCATCCCCTCCGAGTTGTCGGTGAGCCCGGCCGGCCGCGCCTCCATCACGGGGGCGAGGTGCGGGTCGACGTGGGCGGGCGGTGCGGGCGCGCTCATCGGTCGGACTCCCCGGCCTGCCAGGCCCGGCGCTGCAGGCCGAACCACGAGATTCCGATGGCCGCGAGCAGGAACGGCACCATGGCGGTGGCGATGGCGGCGCCCTCCCCCAGGGTCCCCGAGAGGATGCCCCGCTGGTACGAGAGCGTCGCCATCAGGTGCGTGGCGTTGACCGGTCCGCCGCGGGTCATGGCCCAGATCAGCTGGAAATCGGTGAAGGTGAACAGCACCGAGAAGGTCATCACCACGGCGATGATCGGTGTCAGCAGCGGAAGCGTGATCCGCGAGAAGATCTGCCAGTTCGAGGCGCCGTCGAGGGTCGCGGCCTCGTAGAGGGACGGCGAGACCGTCTGCAGGCCGGCGAGCAGCGTGATGGCGATGAACGGCACGCCCCGCCAGATATTGGCGAAGATCACGCAGGCTCGCGCCATCGCTGGATCACCGAGGAAGTCGATGTTGCCGTCGATGACGCCGAGATGGCGCAACGACCAGGAAATGATCGAGAACTGACTGTCGAAGATCCACCAGAACGCGATGGCCGAGAGCACGGTGGGGACCACGAACGGGATCAGCACGATCGAGCGGATGATCGCCTTGAACGGCATGTTCTTGTTGAGCAGCAGGGCGAGATAGAGCCCGATGCCGAACTTCACCACCGAGGCCACCGCCGTATAGAGGCAGGTGTTGAACACCGAGAGCCAGAAGACGTCGTCGTCCCAGAGCCACGCGTAGTTCTCCAGGCCGATGAACACGCCTTCGCGGCCGATCCGCGCGTTGGTGAAGGACAGCCAGATGCCCTTCAGCAGCGGATAGGCCAGGAACAGGCCGAGGATCAGCGCCGTCGGCAGCATGAACCAGAAGCCCGCCCAGCCGCGGCTCGCGCGCAGGCGCTGCCAACCCGAGCGGATCGGGACAGCGACTGGCGCCGGCTCTGTCAGTGCGGAATGCGCCATGGTCTCGCCTCCGGCAGCCGCGTTCAGGTGTTCCGGAAGATGCGGGTCGCTGCGCGTTCGGCGTTCTTGATCGCGCCCTTCACGTCCTCACGGCCGGTGCAGTGGCTCGCGAACATGTCGACGATCACGAAGTCGGCGAGCACCGCGGCGATGCGCTCGCTGACCGGTGCGAGGCCGCCAGCCGCGAGGGAGCGCCGGCCGGCCTCGGCGAAGACCGCGTTCTTCGGGTCGCTCGTCCAGATCGGGTTCTTGGGGTAGTTCGACAGCGGCTCGCACAGGTAGCCTTGCGCAGCTTCGAGCCAGGGATTGTAGTTCGCTGCCTCCATCATGAAGCTGATGAAGGCCTTACAGGCGTTCGGCACCTTCGAGTACTTGAAGGCCAGGATCGGGAAGGCGAGCTGGAACTCGGTGGGCTTGCCGGCGGGTCCGATCGGCCAGACGGCGTGGTCCATGTCCTCGGCGAGCTTCGGGTTGTCCTTCTTGGCCGCGGCGTAGATCGAGATGCCGTTGTTGGTGAGGTACAGGTCGCCGGCGAGGAACGCCTTGTTGTTCGACGAGTCGTTCCACGACACCGTGCCGGGCACGAAGGTCTCGTAGAGAGATTTGACGTATTCCAGCGCCTTGGCGGTCTCGGGCGAGTTGATCACGATCTTCTCGTTGGCGTCCACGAGGTTGGCGCCGTGGGACCAGAGGGCCCAGTGGCACCACGTGTTGCCGTCGCCCGTGGCGTGACCCAGCGCGAAGCCCGCCGGCGTGTTGTTCTTCTTCAGGCCCCGACAGAGTTCGAGGAATCCGGCCGTGTCGGTGGGGAACTTGTCGAAACCGGCCTTCTTCATCGCCGAGATGCGGTAGTTCGGATAGCCGCCGTTGAAGGCGACGGGGATCGCGATCCACTTGCCCTTGACCTTGCCGTAGGCCTCCGCCGACGGGAACCAGGGCCCGTATTTCTTGGCGAGCGCGTCCGCCACGTCCTCCAGCGGCAGGCACTTGTCGGGGAAGAGTGCCGGGAACGAGAACAAGCCCCAGACCATGTCGGGGCCCTGTCCGGTATTGGCGGCCACCGATGCCTTGGGCTGGATGTCGTCGAAGGATTCGTTGGTCACCGTGACCTTGACGCCCGTCGCCTTGGTGAAGGCGTCGACCATCTTCATGAACGCCTCGTCCTCGCTCGGAACGAAGCGCTTCCAACGCAGGAGCGACAGGCTGGCGCCGGGCTCGGGCTTCCACTCGGTGCTTTGAGCCCAGGCCCGGGCGAAGCCGAGGAGGTCGCCGCCGGCGAGGCCGGTCGCGGCGGCACCGGCGAGGAGGGAACGGCGGTCGAGAACGGGCATCGGTTCTTCTCCCTCAGTGAATCTGCTTCAGGTGCGCGCCGCGCGCGCGCCCGCATCGGCCCCGATGCAGGTCAGTTCGGCAGGCGACGGCCGGTCTCGGCGTCGAAGAAATGCACGCGGTTCGGACGCAGGGAGACGGTCTCGCCCGGCCGCTCGCGCACGCGCTCGCGCAGCACGCAGGTGAGCTCCTGGCCGAGGGCCCGGACTGCCAGCATGGTCTCGGATCCGGTCGGCTCCACCACCACCACCTCGGCGGTGATCCCGTCGGATGCGAGGTCGAAATGCTCGGGCCGGACGCCCAGGATGAGGGGGCGCCCCTCGACGCCGGAGGGGGCGTCGGCAAGCGGGATCGTCAGGCCGGTCTCGGTGGTGAAGGTGAGACGTCCGTTCGCCCGGACCTTCCCGGGCACGAAATTCATGGCCGGCGAGCCGATGAAGCCGGCGACGAACAGGTTGTCGGGCCGGTCGTAGAGTTCGAGGGGCGGCCCGATCTGCTCCACGACCCCGTCGTGCATCACCACGATCCGGTCGGCCATGGTCATCGCCTCGATCTGGTCGTGGGTGACGTAGATGGTCGTCGTCTTCAGGCGCTGGTGCAGCTCCTTGATCTCGGTGCGCATCGCCACGCGCAGCTTGGCGTCGAGATTCGAGAGCGGCTCGTCGAACAGGAACACCTGCGGGTCGCGCACGATCGCCCGGCCCATGGCGACGCGCTGACGCTGGCCGCCTGAGAGCTGGCGCGGGTAACGGTCGAGCAGATGGGTGAGACCGAGGATCTGCGCCGCCTTGTTCACGCGCAGGTCGATCTCGGAGGCCGCGGCCTTCCGGATCCGCATCGAGAACGCCATGTTCTCGCGGACCGTGAGATGCGGGTAGAGCGCGTAATTCTGGAACACCATGGCGATGTCCCGCTCTTTCGGCGGAACATCATTCACGACGCGCTCGCCGATCCGGATTTCGCCGCCGGAGATATTTTCCAGCCCGGCGATCATCCGCAGAAGCGTCGATTTTCCGCACCCCGACGGACCGACCAGGATCACGAATTCCCCGTCCCGGATGTCCACGGACACGCCGTGCAGGACGTTCGTCGACCCGAAAGCCTTGCGAACCTCGCGGATTCCCACCGAGGCCATGCTTCCTCCCGATCAAGGCCGCTCTATCGGCGGCTCTAGGGCGGCAGTACAAAGG
>NZ_BACT01000614.1:0-17134 GCF_000333255.1 Methylobacterium sp. B1
GGCGCGCACGGCGGGTTCGCCATCTGCGTGGCGAAGCCCGACGGGTCCGGCGAGCGCGTCCTCACCGAGGGCTTCCACAACGAGGGCCCGACCTTCGCGCCGAACGGCCAGTACGTGCTGTTCTTCCGCGATCCGGGCGGTCAGGGCGGCGGCAAGCTGTTCATGGTCGACATCACCGGCAAGGTCGAGCAGCCGGTCCCGACGCCCGCCTACGCGTCGGATCCCACATGGTCGCCGCTGCTGGCGGGCCGCTGAGCGGCAGCCACCTCTCCCGATCCGCGGCGTCCGGTGGTGTCGGACGCCGCGGCTCCGCCCGTCATCGCGCGTGCCGTGCGGTGACCCAGGGTCGCGTCAGGTCCGCATGCGTGGCGCCGGCCTGGAGCGCTGCGCTCGGCGCGCGAACACGGCGACGACGCGGGCCATCGCGGACGACGCCGAGGCATCTCCGGCCGCGTCCCGCTCTCGTCACCCCTGCACCATCAGCCGGTCGCGCGCCTTGAGGGCGGGGAACAGCCGGCCCCAGAGCAGCGCCACGCCGATCGTCGCGGCGCCCCCGACCACCACCGCCGGGACCGCCCCGATGGCGGCGGCCAGCAGCCCGGATTCGAACTCGCCGAGTTCGTTCGAAGCTCCGATGAAGACCGTGTTCACCGCCGAGACGCGGCCGCGCATGGCGTCCGGCGTCTCCCCCTGCACGAAGGTCTGGCGCACGTAGACCGAGATCATGTCGGCGGCGCCCGTGACGAACAGGCAGGCCATCGAAAGCGGCAGCGACGTCGAGAGCCCGAAGGCGACCGTGGCGGCGCCGAACACGGCGGCGGCCCGGAGCATGCGCAGCCCGGCATGGCGCCGCAGGGGGTAATTCGCCAGCAGCACCGCCATGGCGACCGCGCCGAAGGCCGGCATGCTCCGGAGCGCCCCGAGCCCGAGTGGGCCGACATGCAGCACCTCGTCGGCATAGATCGGCAGCAGCGCCGTGGCGCCGCCGAGCAGCACGGTGAACAGGTCGAGGCTGATCGCCCCGAGCACAACGGGCTGCGAGCGGATGTAGGCGATGCCGGCCGAGAGGGCCGCCCAGGTGATCGGCGGCCGCTCGCTCACCGCCGCCGGCCGGAAGCGGATCAGCAGGATCAGGATGCTGGCCACGGCAAAGCTGGCCCCGGCTCCGCCGAACACCACGGCGGGCCCGAGGGCGTAGAGGAAGCCGCCCAAAGCCGGTCCCATCACGGAGGCGCTCTGCCACAGGGACGCGTTCCACGCGATGGCCGAGCTGAAAAGCGGTCCCGGCACCAGGGTCGGCAGCAGCGCCTGGAGGGCCGGGTTGGCGAAGGCCCTGGCGGTGCCCACGAGGATGACGAGAGCGTAGATGGGCCAGACGGCGTGCACGCCTGAGAGCGCGCAGGCGAGGAGGCCGAAGCTCGCCAGACTTTGGAGGGCGAAGGCGGCGGCGCCGACGAGGCGGCGATCATAGGCATCCGCGACATGGCCGGTGATCAGCGCGCAGAGCACCGCCGGAAGGAAGCCCGCGAGGCCCACGAGGCCCAGCGCCAGGGCGGAATGGGTCACATCGTAGACGAACCAGCCGATCGCCACGGCCTGCATCTGATAGGCGAGGCCCGTCAGGAAACGGGCCGCGCCGAACAGGCGGAAATCGCCGATGCCGAAGACGGCCCAGCCGGAACGATCGTGTGCGGACATGCTTCCTGCTGCGCGGGACCGCCGGAAGAAGCAAGCGCTACGGCGACGTGCGCCGGTCGGATGTCGCAGCCTCGAGCCGGCTCGAGGCCACGCTCAGACCGGGCTTGCGCGGCGGCGCCTGTGGCGGGACCGGGGGGCGCGATTCGGGGATCGGCTCGCGCCGGGGGTGCCCCGCGAGATCGGTGGGGAAGGTGCAGGTCACGCGGGTGCCGTTCCCCGGAGCGGTCTCCAGCAGGACCCGGCCGCCATGCAGCTCGACGAAGGACCGGACGATCGACAGGCCGAGACCGACACCGCGATGGCGGGTGCCGAGGGTGTGGCTCTCGAAGCGGTTGAACACCGAATCGGCGATCTCGGGCGGCATGCCGCGGCCGTGGTCCCGGACGCTGAGGAGAAGTTCCTGCGCGGTGCGGCGGGCATGGACCTCGACGCGCTGGCCCGCATCCGAGAAGCCGACGGCGTTGGACAGCAGGTTGAACAGGATCTGGCGGACCCGCTTCCCGTCCGCATGGACGCTGCCGATATCCTCCGGCACGTCGAGTGCCAGGGTGATGTGCGATTCCGCCAGCCGGTCCTCGATGCCGCGCACGGCGGCCTCGATCGTCGCCTGGACGTCGACCTCTTCCCGCTGCAGCTCCAGCGAGCCGGCATCGATCGAGGCGAGGTCGAGGATGTCGTTGATGATGACGAGCAGCGCCGCCGAGGAGCGCATGATGTGGTCGGCATATTCGCGCTGCCGCTCGTTGAGCGCGCCCACGGTTTCGTCGCCCAGGAGCTGGGTGAAGCCGATGATGTTGGTGAGCGGCGAGCGCAGCTCGTAGGAGACGTGGTGCACGAAGGTGTCGCGCAGCTGCGCGGCCTTCTCCAGGGCGTCGTTCTTCTCGGTGAGGGCCCGCTCCACGTTCACGCTCGCCGTGACGTCGATCAGGGTGAGGAGCGTCGCGCCCTCCGGGAGCGGCTGCGCCGCGCAGTCGAGGACGGTGCCGTCCACCACCTCAAGCCGGCACGCGCGGGCGGTGCGCGACTCGAGGCCGACCACCGCATCCCGGATATCGAGCCACGGCTCCTCGGCGGGCGCCAGGGTGCGGCAGGCGGCGATGACGGCGTCCACGTGCGGGCGGTCCTCGACCATGGCCGGGTCGAGCCGCCACACGGTGCAGAAGGCCCGGTTGGCGAGGGTCAGGCGCCCGTCCGCGCCGAACACGGCCACCGGCTCGGCCAGCGTGTCCAGGGTCTCGGCCTGCAGCCGCCGGAGGGCGTTGTAGCGCGACTCGGCGTTCAGGCGATCCGAGACGTCGTCGAACAGATAGGTCAGGCCGCCCTGCGGGTTGGGATCCGCGACGACGCGCAGCGTCCGGCCGTCGGGCAGGTACCACCACGTCTGGTTCGCCTCCGCGGCCCGGTAGGCGGACAGCACGCCCTGCTTCCAGCCGCGGAAATCCGCATGCTCTTCGAGCTTCCGCTCTGCCCTGAGGTGATCGAGGATCTCGCCGTCCGACGGGCGGCCGTCCAGGAAGGCCTGATCGAGGTCCCAGAGCTGACGGTAGGCGGCGTTGTGGAAGATCAGGCGCTGCGAGACGTCGAACATCGCCACGGCAGTCGGCAGCTGGTCGAGGGTGCGGACGTTGGCGTTCATCTGCCGCTGCAGGTCGGCGCGCACGCTCTCGAGTTCCGACACGTCGATGGCGATGCCGACCCGGCCGGTCTCGAGGCCCGTCTCGAACACGTCGAGCATGCGCCGGTTGCCGGCCACGATGGCCGAGAGGCGCGGAACGCTTCGGGTCAGGCCGGCGAACCGGGCCGCCTCCTCGCGGGCGATGGTCTCCCGCGCCGGCCGGTCGAACAGCTCCAGGCCGGCATCGAGGGCCGCCTCGCGGCTCTCCGCCTCGACCGCCGCCACGTAGGCGGCGTTGACCCAGCTCAGGCCGCCGTCCCGGTTGCGCCGCCAGACCGGCTGCGGGATCGCGTCGAGGAGACCCGACAGGGCCGACAGCCCCCGGCGGGTCTCGTCCAGGGTCGCCCGCAGGTCGGCGATCTCGCAGCGCTCCTGGCTCGTCTCGCGCAGGCGCAGGAGCGCCCGTCCCGCCACGGCCTGCCCGTGAGCCTCGATGTTCCGGCCGGTCTGACTGCGCAGGCTCAGCGCGAAGCTCGTGCCCCGCGTCCGCAGGGTTTCCACGGCGGCCTCGACTGCGGTCGCGTCGGCGGCGACGAGCCAGGTCCCGAAGGCCAGCACCCGGCGGGCATAGCCCGAGGCCGGCCGTTCGCCGTGGATCGCAAGGCTGATGTCGCCCTCCACCACCGGTTCGCTGCGCTGATCCCAGGTCACGATGATCTGGCGCTCGGCGTTGAGGAGCATCTCGGCCCGGTCGTGGGCGCCGCGCAGGACATCGAGGGTCGCGGCGAGTTCGCGCTCGCGACGGGTCCACCGCCCGCGCTCGTACAGGTGGAGGAGCGACAGGATCACCGCGAAGGCTACGAGGCCGCCCAGGATCGCCAGGGCGGCCACGCTGTGGATCTCCCGCGCAGGATGCGCCGCGGCGGCCTCCGGCAGCTCGGCGAGCGCCGCGCTCGCCGTCATCAGGGCAAGTGCGCCCACGCCGATCCGAACGTGCGTCGCACGACCGACACCCATGCTTCGCCCCGCCCTCGCGCCCGATGGCGGTCCGGCCGGCGCGCGTCACCGCGCGGCGCGGAACGCACCGTTCCTGCAGTGATTCTCCCGAACCGCCGCAGCCCCGCCGATCTAAGATTCGCCCACACTCTACAGTGGGGCGGATTCGACCCGGAAGGGGAACGAAGCGTGGCCTTTGACGATGTCGGCATAATCACTCGTTAACGACACACAGAAGACACAGTTCGAATCGGCATCGAGTGCTTGACAAACGAGAAGGCCCGGCGCAGCGCGCCGGGCCTCCAGGATTCCTGCCGAACTGGCCGCGTGCCGGGACCGGACGGCGCGCCGCTCGGCCCGCGATCGGGGCCGTGCGCGCCGCCCGGAACGCCGGGCTCAGTAGCGGTAGTGCTCGGACTTGAAGGGGCCGTTCTCGGCGACGCCGATATAGGCCGCCTGATCGGGGCGGAGCTTCGAGAGCTTCACGCCGATCTTCTCCAGGTGCAGGGCCGCCACCTTCTCGTCGAGCGTCTTCGGCAGGGTGTAGACCTGCTTCTGGTACTTGCCCGGGTTGGACCACAGCTCGATCTGGGCCAGCGTCTGGTTGGTGAACGAGGCCGACATCACGAAGGACGGGTGACCGGTGGCGTTGCCGAGGTTCACCAGGCGCCCCTCCGACAGGAGGATGATGCGGTGGCCGTCCGCGAAGGTGATCTCGTCCACCTGCGGCTTGATGTTCGACCACTTGAGGTTCTTCAGGCCGGCGACCTGGATCTCATTGTCGAAGTGGCCGATGTTGCAGACGATGGCCCGGTCCTTCATCGCCCGCATGTGCTCGATGGTGATGATGTCCTTGTTGCCCGTGGCGGTGACGAAGATGTCGGCGCGCGGGGCCGCATCCTCCATGGTCACGACCTCGTAGCCCTCCATGGCGGCCTGAAGCGCGCAGATCGGGTCGATCTCCGACACGAGCACGCGGCAGCCGGCGTTGCGCAGGGAGGCGGCCGAGCCCTTGCCCACGTCGCCGAAGCCCGCGACCATGGCCACCTTGCCGGCCATCATCACGTCGGTGCCGCGACGGATGCCGTCGACCAGCGACTCCTTGCAGCCGTAGAGGTTGTCGAACTTCGACTTGGTGACCGAGTCGTTCACGTTGATCGCCGGGAAGAGCAGCTTGCCTTCCTTGGCGAGCACGTAGAGGCGATGCACGCCCGTGGTGGTCTCCTCGGAGACGCCCTTGATGCTGTCGGCGAGGCCCGCGAACCAGCCCTTCGGCTTCTCGGCGAGCTTCCGCTTGAGGAGCGCGAAGAAGACCTCCTCCTCCTCGCTCTCCGGCTTGTCGAGGAAGGCGGTATCGCCGTTCTCGGCGCGCAGGCCGAGATGGACGAACATGGTCGCGTCGCCGCCGTCATCGAGGATCATGTTCGGCATGCCGCCGTCATGCCAGTCGAACAGGCGCGAGGTGTAGTCCCAGTACTCCTCCAGGGTCTCGCCCTTGACGGCGAAGACCGGGATGCCGGCGGCGGCGATCGCGGCGGCGGCGTGATCCTGGGTCGAGTAGATGTTGCAGGAGACCCAGCGGATGTCGGCGCCGAGCGCCTTCAGGGTCTCGATCAGCACGGCGGTCTGGATCGTCATGTGGAGCGAGCCGGCGATCTTCGCGCCCTTCAGGGGCTGCGCCGCGCCGTACTCCTCGCGGACCGCCATCAGGCCCGGCATCTCCGTCTCGGCGATCGAGATTTCCTTCCGGCCGTAATCGGCCAGCCCGATATCCTTGACGATGTAATCCTTGGCCATGAGTCGATGGCTCCGTGTTCGCGTTGCGGGTCGGGGCAATCCCCTACCATCCCGCGACCTACGAAGCAATCAAGACATAAAGATGTCTTTATGCGTTCTGATCGGCGGGGCGGCCACGCGCGTGCCCGCCCCGCTCCGGATCAGGGTCGATGCGGCCGCTCAGCGGCTCGGCCGCGCCAGCCATCCGAGGCCGAAAGCCACGGCGGCCACGAGGGCGAGGGTCGCGCCGCGGTTCTCGTCCGCACGCGCCGCGAGGCTGCGGCCGTGGTGCACCGCGCGATCGCGGTAGTGATGACCGCGTTCGATCGCCTCGTCGGCCAGGGCGTGCCCGCGATCGCTGACCTCACGGAACCGGGCGCGCCCCTCCTCGACGAGGTGCTCGCCCCCGTGGCGCAGGTCGCGCACCGTGTCCCGGGCCTCGCCGTAGGCGTACTGAGCGGCGCCGGCCGCCTGATCGTAAGCGCCCTCGAACTGGTCGCCGGCCCGGCCGCGAACCGCGCCTGCGGCCGTCTTGACCCGACCGCGCAGATGGCGGACGCCGCCTTCGAGATGATCCCTGTTCATGCTGTCTCTCCGATCGGGCGCGCCCAAAGGGGGCGCGTCGCCTGTGTCGGGGCGGAACGACGGCGGACGGCTCCGGTTCCCCGCGGTGGGGCGGAGCGGCTTCAAGTTTCCGTGCTTCGGCGCACGCACGCCGGAAGCAGGTCCGGATCGGCGCGGAGCACAGGACGGCGGTCGCGCCAATCCCCGGGGCCCGATCGGTGGATATCGACGGGCCGCCGGTCCGTCGATCTCTCGGTACGACTCGGCCTCTGCTGCCGCGCGTCGCGCCGGTGACTGTCCGGGCGGCGGGAACGTCTCGGGCGCCGGGCTAGATCTCGATCTCGGTGCCGACCTCCACGACCTGCCGGGTCGGCACGCCGAAGAACGCGCCGGTGCGCTCGGCATTGCGCTGCATGAAGGCGAACAGGTTCTCCCGCCAGGGCGCCATGCCCCTCTTGTCGTTCCGCGGGATGATCGTCTCGTGTCCGACGAAGATGGTCATGTCGTCGAGGATGTGCTGCGGCAGATGGCGGGATTCGACCGCGCATGCGAGGCCTTCCGGGATCGAGGCCTCCTCCATGAAGCCGTAGCGCAGGATCACCCGGTAGAAGTCCGGCGCCAGGATCGTCACATGGGCGCGCTGATCCCGTGGGACGGTGGGCGTCTCCTCATAAAGCGCCGTGATGATCAGGATCCGCTCCATCAGGGCGCGGTTGCGCTCCACGAAGCGTGAGAGGTGCAGCGGGATCCCGTGCTCCGCGGCCGAGAGGAACGCGGCCGTGCCCGGCAGGCGCAGAAGATCGCGGTGCTGGAGGCCGGTCAGGAATACGTCTTCCGGCAGGCGCAGGGCGGCCCGCGCCTCCTCGACCAGCTCGTTGCCCTTCTTCCATGTCAGCATCATCAGGGCGACGAGACCGGCGAGCACGAGGGGAAACCAGCCGCCCTCGAACAGCTTCACGCTGTTGGCGGCGAAGAACACGGCGTCGAGGGCGAGGAAGGCGCCGTTGACCGCGAAGACCAGGATCGGATTGTAGCCCCAGCGCAGCGCGATGAGCGCGGCGAGCAGCGTGGTGATGCCCATCAGCATCGACACCGCGATCCCGTAGGCCCCGGCGAGGGCATCGGAGGAGCCGAACACCACCACCGCCGTGAGGGTCGCTGCGGCCAGGAGCCAGTTCACCGCCGGCACGTAGATCTGGCCGCGCTCCTCGTGCGCCGTCTGCACGATGCGCATCGCCGGCAGGAAGCCGAGCTGGATCGATTGCTGGGTCAGCGAGAACACGCCCGAGATGATCGCCTGCGAGGCGATGATGGTCGCCATCGTGGCCAGGGCGACCAGCGGCAGGTGGCCCCAATCTGGGCAGAGGCGGAAGAACGGGTTCTCGAGGGCGTCGGGCGCGGCGATCAGCAGGGCGCCCTGGCCGAAGTAATTGAGCATGAGCGCCGGGAGCACCCCTGCGAACCATGCGATGCGGATCGGCAGGGCGCCGAAATGGCCGAGATCGGCATACATCGCCTCGCCGCCGGTCACCGCCAGGAAGGCCGCGCCCAGCATCAGGAAGCTGACATGCCAGCCGGCATGGACCAGGAAGTCCACCGCCCGCAACGGGTTGGCCGCCGCCAGGATCTCGGGCTTGGCGATGATGCCGGCGATCCCGAGCAGCCCCAGCACCAGGAACCAGACGAGCATCACGGGCCCGAACACGCGGCCGATGGCGGCCACGCCCTTGTGCTGGACCAGGAACAGCCCGACCAGGATGACGAGCGTGATCGGCACCACGTACGGGCCGAGCGCCGGCGCATCGACCTTCACGCCCTCGATCGCCGAGAGGACCGAGATCGCCGGGGTGATCGCGCCGTCGCCGTAGAGCAGCGCCGCCCCCACCAGACCGACCACCAGAAGCAGCGCCTTCCCCGTGCCCGGCCGGGCCTGCCGGGCGCCGAGCAGCGCCAGCATGGCGACGATGCCGCCCTCCCCGCGGTTGTCGGCGCGCAGGATGAGCACCGCGTATTTCAGCGACACGACCAAGATCAGCGACCACAGGATCAGCGACACCGCCCCCGTGGCCGCCGCCGGCACCGCGGCCCCGCCGGCGGTCGCCGCCTTCACGGCCTCCTTGAACGCGTAGAGCGGGCTCGTGCCGATGTCGCCGTACACGACGCCCAGCGCGCCCAGGACGAGGGCGGGTCGGAGCCGGCCGCGCGCCGCATCCGCCTCGGTCGTGCCGGTCTCGGGCCGGGTCTTCGCCGCCGGGGCAAGGGTCTGGCTCAATGCAGGATTCCCCGAGGGCTACCCGGTCTCGACATCCGGACATCGCGTTCCGGCGCCGGGTGTGATGCCGCAACGATAAAGCTAGCGGCTGCGGCCGCGCCGTCCAGCAACGGACCGGCCGCGATCAGATCAGGCCGGCCAGATCCTCCGGGCAGGTCTCGCCGCGGCGCAGGCAGAACACGGGGGCGCCGGCATGCCGGGCGATCGCTGCGGCGACGGTCGCGGCGGGGGCCGGTGCACCCGGGCTCTCGCTGACCGCCACGGCGCTCAACGGCACATCGTGGAGGCGCAGGGTCTCGCAGGCGGTGAGCGCGTGGCTGATCGCTCCGAGATAGCTCCCGGAGACGAGCAGCGCCGGCACGCCGAGCGCCCGGAGCCAGTCGAGGCCGGTGGCAACCGCGGTGACCGGACTCATGAGGCCGCCGACGCCCTCGATGAGCAGCGTGCCCTCCGTGCGGGCGATCTCTGCGCGGCACCAACCGACGAGGTCGGTGAGGTCCAGGGACCGCCCCTCCAGCACGGCCGCCTGATCGGGCGAGAGCGGCGCCGAGAACCGCCAGGGCGAGCAGGACTCCACGGCCTCCGCGTCGAGGGCGATGCCTTGCGCGTCTAGGAGCCGGGCCGTGTCGCTCTCGATGAAGCCGGGATCGCCGAGGGACGGGACGCCGCTCGCGAGCGGCTTCACGGTCCGGACCGCCCGGCCCTGCGCCCGCAGGCGGCGGGTCAGGGCGGCGGTGACGTAGGTCTTGCCGATCTCGGTTCCGGCCCCGGCGATGAAGAGCGCCCGCGCGGGCATCCCGGCCTCAGGCCTGGAGGCTGCCGTGGCAGTGCTTGTATTTCTTGCCCGAACCGCAGGGGCAGGGCTCGTTGCGGCCGACGCGGCCCCAGGTGCTCGCGTCGTTCGGATCGCGCTCCAGCACGGCCCCGTCCGCCGCCAGGCCTTGCGCCGCGTAGCCGTAGGCCGGCCCCCCGCCGCCGTCGCTGCCCGAGCCGAAGCCGGCATGGTCCATCTCGTTCTCGCCGGTGACCGGGTCGAGATGCTGGGCGAACATCGGCGGCAGTTCCGGAGGCGCCGTCGGGAATTCACCCTCCTGCTGTTCCTGGAACATGATCTCCACCCGCGACAGCTGGGCGGTCACCTGCTCGCGGAGGGCGGTCACGAGACCGCCGAATAGATCGAAGGCCTCGGACTTGTATTCGTTGAGCGGGTCGCGCTGGGCGAAGCCGCGCCAGCCGATCACCTGCCGGAGGTGGTCCAGGGTCACGAGGTGCTCGCGCCACAGGTGGTCCAGGGTCTGGAGCAGGACCTGCTTCTCGATATAGGCGGTGACTTCGGCGCGTTTCTTCTCGGTCCGCTCGGCATAGGCGTCTTCGCGGCCTTCATCAGGCGCTCGCGCATCTCCTCGTCGGCGATGCCCTCTTCCTTGGCCCAGTCCTCGACCGGCACGTCGAGATTCAGGATCTCCTTCACCTGCTCGCGCAGGCCGGCGACGTCCCATTGCTCGGCATAGGCGTTTTCCGGGATGTGGCGGGCGACGAGGTCGTCGATCACGCCCTCACGCATCTCGTCCACGGTCTCGCGGACGCTCTCCTGCCCCATGAAGTCGCGGCGCTGCTCGAAGACGACCTTGCGCTGGTCGTTCATGACGTTGTCGTACTTGAGCACGTTCTTGCGCATGTCGAAGTTGCGCGCCTCGACCTTCTGCTGCGCCTTCTCGATGGCCTTGTTGATCCAGGGGTGGATGATCGCCTCGCCCTGCTCCAGGCCGAGCTTCTGCAGCATCCCGTCCATGCGGTCGGAGCCGAAGATGCGCATCAGGTCGTCCTGAAGCGACAGGTAGAACTTCGAGCGGCCGGGATCGCCCTGGCGGCCGGAGCGGCCGCGGAGCTGGTTGTCGATGCGCCGCGATTCGTGGCGCTCGGTGCCGATGATGTAGAGGCCGCCCGGCAGGTCCTTCTTGCGCCCCGCCGCGGGATCGGCCGGCTCGCCCGAGGCCAGCACCTTGGCGCGGTTCTCGGCGATCTCCGCCTTGATCGCCTCGATGGCGGACGCGCGTTCCGGACCGTCCGCGAGGTGGCCCAGCTCCTTCTCGATGCGCATCTCGAGATTGCCGCCGAGTTTGATGTCGGTGCCGCGGCCCGCCATGTTGGTGGCGATGGTGATCGCGCCGGGGACACCCGCCTCGGCCACGATGTAGGCCTCCTGCTCGTGGAAGCGGGCATTCAGCACGGCAAACCGCTTGGTCACCCGGCCCTCACGGGCGGCGGCGTAGACGTCGGTGAGCGCGTTCGGGTCGGAATAGTCGAGCAGGGTGTAGCCGGCCTTCTTGAGCATCTCGGCGAGGTGCTCCGACTTCTCGATCGAGCCGGTGCCGACCAGGATCGGCTGGTGGCGGGTATGCGCCTTGTCGATCTCGGCGATGATGCCTTCGTACTTCTCGGCGACGGTGCGGTAGACCTCGTCGTCCTCGTCGACGCGCTCGACCTCCTTGTTGGTCGGGATGTCGACCACGTCGAGCTTGTAGATCTCGGCGAACTCGTCGGCCTCGGTGGAGGCGGTGCCGGTCATGCCGGCGAGCTTCTTGTACAGACGGAAGTAGTTCTGGAAGGTGATCGAGGCCAGCGTCTGGTTCTCGGGCTGGATCGTGACCCGCTCCTTCGCCTCCAGCGCCTGGTGGAGCCCCTCCGAGTAGCGCCGGCCCTGCATCATGCGGCCGGTGAACTCGTCGATGATCACCACCTCGTCGTTCTTGACGATGTAGTCCTTGTCGCGGGTGAACAGCGTGTGGGCGCGCAGGGCCTGGTTCACGTGGTGGACCAGCGTGACGTTGTGGGCGTCGTAGAGGTCGCCCTCCTTGAGGAGGCCCGCCTCCCGCATCGCCTCCTCGATGAACTCGTTCCCCTCCTCGGTGAGCGAGACGGTGCGCTGCTTCTCGTCGAGGTCGTAGAACTCCTTGCGCAGGCGCGGCATCAGCGCGTCCACCGCCACGTAGAGTTCCGAACGGTCGTCCACCGGGCCCGAGATGATCAGCGGCGTCCGCGCCTCATCGATCAGGATCGAATCGACCTCGTCGACGATCGCGAAATTATGGCCCCGCTGCGCCAGCTGGGACATCTCGTACTTCATGTTGTCGCGCAGGTAGTCGAACCCGTACTCGTTGTTGGTGCCGTAGGTAATGTCGCAGGCATACGCCTCCTTGCGCTGCGCATCGTCGAGCCCGTGCACGATGGTGCCGACGCTGAGGCCCAGGAATCGGTAGACCTGCCCCATCCACTCGGCGTCGCGCGAGGCGAGGTAGTCGTTCACCGTGACGACGTGGACGCCCTTGCCTTCCAGGGCGTTCAGGTAGACCGGAAGCGTCGCCACCAGGGTCTTGCCCTCGCCGGTCTTCATCTCGGCGATGCCGCCCTCGTGGAGCACCATGCCGCCGATGAGCTGCACGTCGAAGTGGCGCTGGCCGAAGACGCGCTTGGCCGCCTCGCGCACCGTGGCGAAGGCCGGCACGAGGATGTCGTCGAGGCTCTTGCCGTTGGCGAGTTCCGCCTTCAGCATATCGGTGCGGGCGCGCAGGGCCTCGTCGGAGAGGGCCTGGATCTCCGGTTCCAGCGCATTGATCTGCGCCACGCGCGGGCGATAGCCCTTGACGCGGCGGTCGTTCGAGGAGCCGAAAATCTTCTTGGCGAAAGAGCCGAGCATCGTTGACCTGCGGACGCGCGAGCCCGCACACGGGTGAGCGTGGCGGGCCGGCCTGGACGGAGTTGGCCGGGCTTATAGAGGTAAACATCGCCCGGCGCACCTGGAAGGGGCAGCCCTCAACGCATGCCGGTACGGTCACGGTTCCGGCACCGGCGAAATGGCCGCGCTTGCCTTCTCGCCCGACGCGGCCCACCTGTGCCGCGGCCTGCCGCCCGGCCGATCCGGTGCGGCGCCAAGACGTGAGCCGAGGACTTCGCCCGTATGCCGAACACCGCCCTTCTCCGGCGCGCCAGCGCGCTCGCCGTCATGATCGCGATGCCGGGACTGGCGCTGGCCCAGGCCCCCCAGAAGGCTCCGACACCGGCGGCTAACACACCGGCCGCTAACACGCCGGCCGCCGCGCCGAGCGCGGATTCGGTCGTGGCGAGCGTGAACGGCAAGCCGATCACGCAGGGCGACCTCGCCATCGCGGCGGACGATCCCGCCCTGTCGCTGCCGGGCGTCGACGAGGCGCAGAAGAAGAACCTGCTCGTCGACTACATGGTCGATCTCCGCGTCGGCGCGCAGGCCGCCGAGTCCGCCAAGATCGGCGACACGCCGGAATTCAAGCGCAAGCTCGCCTATTTCCGCGACAAGCTGCTGCTCGACGACTACCTGGAGCAGGAGGCCAAGCGCGCGGTCACGCCTGAGGCGGAGCACGCGATCTACGACCAGACCGTCAAGCTGATGAAGCCCGAGGAGGAGGTGCACGCGCGCCACATCCTCGTGGACAACGAGGCCGAGGCCAAGAAGATCGCCGCGCGCATCAAGGGCGGCGAGGATTTCGCCAAGGTCGCCGCCGAGGCCTCCAAGGATCCGGGCTCGAAGACCGAGGGCGGCGATCTCGGCTGGTTCACGAAGGAACGGATGGTCCCGGATTTCGCCAACGCCGCGTTCGCGATGAAGCCCGGACAGGTCTCGGACCCGATCAAGACCCAGTTCGGCTGGCACGTGATCAAGGTGGAGGAGAAGCGGACGAAGCCGCAGCCGACCTTCGACGAGCTGAAGGAACAGATCGACCAGCACCTGATCCGCAAGGCGCAGCAGGACATGATCCTGAAGCTCCGCTCGGAGGCCAAGATCGAGCGCACCGACGCGCCGCCGGCCGCTCAGCCGGAGTCGGAGCCGAAGAAGCCGTAAGCCGGATGCGACAGAGGGCCGGGCCGGGTTCTGATTCGGTCCAGCCCTCTGAAGAGATGATGGGTCGGTCCGCGCGGCGCCGGGCCCGCAGCGAAACGGTCGTCCGGTTCTACGGACCGGAAAAGCCGCCATAGTTTCGACCGCCCGGAAGCGATCCGTGTGACGGCACGCTTCCGGGCGTCGCGCTGTCCTAGAGCAGCGCTGTCGTGGGTCACGTCGCTCGGCCTGTGACGGCAATGCGGGGCCCGCCCGACGTGGGGCGAGGTTCCGGCTGGGTCACGCCCCCGCCGGGCCTCAATACGGCCGGTCAGGGACGAGGTAGCTGGATTGAGCCGGGGCCGGCTGTGGCGTGAGCCCGAGGGCCGCGAGTTCGGCGCTCCGGCGCCCCTCGGCGATCCTGTCGAGCACCGCGATCAGGAGCCACGGACACGCGATGCCGATGAAGAACGCCATGAGATCCTCCCGTGCCGAACCGATGCGCCCGTTCAGCTTAGGAAAATAATAGGGGGGCCGGGCCGCGCCGCAAGCGGCAACCCGGCGCCGATCTCAGACCCAGCCCTGAAGCTCGCGGCGTACCACGTGCTCGATCACCCGCATGCCGAGGTCGCTATCGTTCAGGCAGGGAATGTAGGCGAAGCGCTCGCCGCCATTCTCTTCGAAGTAATGGCGGTTCTCGCCGTCGAGCTCTTCGAGGGTTTCGAGGCAGTCCGCCGTGAAGCCCGGGGCGACGATCGCCATCCGCTTCACGCCCGACTTCGCGAGGTCCATCACCGTCTCGTCGGTGTAAGGCTTCAGCCATTCCTCGTTGCCGAAGCGCGACTGGAAGGTCACGCGCATCTTGTCCGGCGACAGGCCCAGGGCCTCGCGGATCAGCCGCCCGGTCTTGTGGCACTGGCAATGGTAGGGGTCGCCCTTGAGCAGGTAGCTCCGCGGCACCCCGTGGAACGAGGTGAGGATCACCTCCGGTTCGAAATCGAGCTTCGCGAGGCCCTCGCGGATCGAATCGGCCATGGCGGCGATGTAGACCGGGTCGTCGTGATAGGGCGGCGAGACACGCACCGTGGGCTGCCAGCGCATATCCATCAGCGCCCGGAAGGCCTGATCGCAGGCGGTGGCCGAGGTCGCCGCCGCGTATTGCGGATAGAGCGGGACCAGAAGGATGCGGTCGCAGCCCTGGTCGAGGAGCGCCTGGATCCGCCCGGCGACCTCGGGCTTGCCGTAGCGCATCGCCCAGTCGACCACCACGGACTCGCCCATGGCGGCCTGGAGGCGCTCGCTCTGGCCGCGGGTGATGGTCTTCAGCGGCCCCTCGTTCAGGGCGTTGTTCCACACGCTGGCATAGTCGCGGCCCTTCGGCCCGGGGCGCTTCGTCAGGATGATGAGGTTGAGGAGCGGCCACCAGATCAGCCGCGGCACCTCGATCACGCGCCGGTCCGACAGGAATTCCTTGAGGTACCGGCGCATCGGCCAGTAGGACGTGCCCTCAGGCGTCCCGAGATTCATCAGGAGCACGCCCACGCGACCCCAGGCCACCTTCGGGTGATCCGCCGGCAGGGTGTCGGCCGCGGGCTTGAGCGGTGCGAGGGGCCGGCCATTCGCCAGCGCGGCGGGTTCGACGCGTTCGTTCATGGCAGCGTTCCGGCGCCGCGCGCCGAGATCCTTCTTCTGGTTTCCGATACCCGGCCGCCGGCGCGGACGCCTGAACCTGGCCGGGGGCTCAATTCCCCGTGGGGTGTGCTTCCATGTAGGGTGCGAAGCCGCCCGGCGAAGACCGGACGCCACATGCCGCACCGCGATATGCGGCACGCTCGACCCATGTCCCTAAACACGCGGGGCCTCGGGCCGCAACCGCTGCCCGGATGACGGCGCCCGGCTGCCCGCTATCTCGGCCCCGATCCGACCCGCGAGAGACCATGACCGATACGCCTGTGGCCGATGCCCTCGAAGCCTTCCGCGCCTCCGGCTCGTCCTGGCTGACGCTGCCGTTCTTCGCCGATGGTCAGGCCGACGTCGTGGCGGCCCGTGTCGACGGACGAATCGCCGCGGGGGCCCAGGTGCTGCCGGCGCCGGACCGGATCTTCCGCGCCTTGAGGGAGACGCCGCTGCAGGACGTCAAGGCGGTGATTCTCGGACAGGATCCTTACCCGACCCCGGGCGACGCCAACGGCCTCGCCTTCTCGTTCGTTGGGGCGGGGCGCCTACCCGCGTCGTTGCGGGTGATCCTGGCGGAGGCCGGATCCGACCGCGCCGCCGGCGGCGACCTGACGCCCTGGGCACGGCAGGGCGTCTTCCTGCTCAACAGCGCCCTCACCGTCGAGGCCGGCAAGGCCGGAGCGCATCTGCGCTATGGCTGGGCCGCACTCACCGACGAGGCGGTGCGCGCCATCTCGGACCGCCCGGAGCCGGCGGTGTTCCTGCTCTGGGGCGCGCAGGCGCGGGCCAGGGCCGCGCTGATCGACGCGGACCGCCACGGCGTGTTCGAGAGCGGTCACCCCTCCCCGCTCAACCGCGCCCGGGACTTCCCCGGTTCCGACCCGTTCGGCCGGGCCAACCGCTGGCTCGCCGCGCAGGGGCGCCGCCCGATCGACTGGCGCCTCGGCTGACGCCGTCGCCGATCTCTATTGCGGCTTGGCGGGTTCGGCCGGCTCCGCAGGCGTCTTGGTCGGGGCGCCCGGCTCCTGGCCCGCCGGCAGGAGCACGTTCTTGGCCACCGTGCCCTCTGGCCCGTACTCGCCAGCGACGGCGAGACAGGCCTGGTCGCGGTTCTGCGCCATCTGGTTCGACATCAGCGTGAACATGGTTTGCACACGGTTGCCGAACGGCCCCCGCGGCTGAACGTCGGCGATCTGAACATTCTGCTTCGCCAGGAGGGCCTCGAATTGCGCGCTGCCTATCCGGTAGCCGCAGACATTGGAGGCGGCGAAGATGTAGGAGGCGAATTCCAGGGCGCGCGGCGACGGCGCGTTGCGGATCTGCGCCTGTGCCGGCAATGCCGTCAGCGCGGCGGCGGCGAGGAGGGCGATCCGGGTCGTGGTCGGGCGCATGCGCGGTGGTTTCCTCGATCGAGCGGGGCCTCTTGCGGGCCACGTCTGGCACCGGGACATAGGCCGGTCCGGTGCGCACGCCAATGCGACGGAATTTGTCGGCAATCCGCGCATCTACTTTCACGGCCTGTTGGCCATAGGGGCAGTCCCTGCCCGGCACGCCGACGAAAACGGCGTCGTTTTTCGGTGGAACGCCGGCGCGTGAGAGAGTGTTACCCTGCTCGCGTCACGCCAGAAGCTGCAATTTGTCCAGATTTCAGCGGTCCGCATCGCATGTACGGCGTTCAATCCTC
>NZ_BACT01000613.1:0-224 GCF_000333255.1 Methylobacterium sp. B1
CGACTCTGGCGGCGCTGGCCCTGGGGATTCACGCGGCCGGTCCCGCGGGTGCGCAGGTCGGTCCCGACGCGCGGCCCTACATCTACGGCCGACCGGGTCCGGACCGGGACGTCTACGCCCCGCCGCCCCGAGATCGCCGGCCGCCACCGCCCGCCGACGATGGCTACGGCTGGCCTCCGCCCCCGCCGCCATTCGACGATGCGTCCGACCGGATCCGGCCTCAA
>NZ_BACT01000612.1:0-3987 GCF_000333255.1 Methylobacterium sp. B1
GCGACTTTTTTCGGCCTGTTCCTCACGCCGGTTTTCTACGTGGTGATCCGGCACTTCTCGCTCTGGATCGGGCGGTTCCGGAAGAAGCACACCCACGGTGATTCCGGCGGCGCCGCGCCCGCCCACGGCTGACGGGCACACTCTCGGCTGCCGTATCCTGAAAGCCGCGCCGGATCCGCGAGGATCGGGCGCGGCTTTCGCGCGACGGGCGGGCGCGCCCGGTGTAGAGGCTGGCGCCATGCACGCCCTCGGTCGCCTCATTCTCGGGGCCTTCGCCCTCCTGCTCGCTGTTCCGGCGGGCTTCGTGGTTCTCGTCCTGGCACTGCTCGTCGATCCGGCCGCGCAGGCCTGGCTGAGCGGCGGGGCGCTCGCCGGCCTCGACATGGCCCTGTCGGACCTCTCGGCCGGGCTCCCGCCGGAGGGACTCGCCCTGTTCGTCGCCGGCCTCGCCAAGGCGCTGTTCGTGCTGCTGTTCGTGCCCCCGGCCCTGATCGGTCTCGGCGGGGAGATCCTCGGATGTCGCGGCCTCCTGTGGTACGGCGCCGGCTGCGGCCTGCTCACCGCCGCCCTCCCCTGGCTGACGCGCGGCGCGCTCCGGTCCGGCGGGGCAACCCGGGATGCCGCCCTCCTCGCCGGCGAGGTGCGCCTGACGCTGATCCTGTTCGTGGTCGGCGCGAGTGCGGGCTTGGTCTACTGGCTGGTCGCGGGGCGCGGCGCCGGGCGCATCCGCGAGGCCGACCTCTCCGAGGATGCCTGACGGCTCCCGGCGACGTCGCCCTTGGCCGCGGACACGCGGGCGCGCTACAGGAGGCCGCTACGACACGGTATCCGATGCTCGCCCTGCGCTCCCTCGCCTTCAACATCTGCTTCTACGCCGTCACGGCGGTCCTGGCGGTCGCCGGCCTGCCCATGCTGGTCTCCGGCCGGTCGGTTCTGCGGCTGGCCCGCGCCTGGGGGCGGATCACCCTGTGGCTGCTGCGCGTCGTCGCCGGAACGCGGGTCGAGTTCCGTGGGCTGGAGAACATCCCGACGGGTCCCCTGCTGGTGGCGGCCAAGCACCAGTCGGCCCTTGAGACCCTGGCCCTCTGCACGGTGCTGCCGAACTTCGCCTACGTCCTGAAGAAGGAGCTGCTGCTGATCCCCCTGATCGGCTGGTACTTGTCGCGCAGCGGCATGGTGGCGATCGACCGGTCCAAGGGCACCCGGGCCATGAGCCTGATGAATGCCGCGGCCGGCGCGGCGATCCAGGACGGGCGCCAGCTCATCATCTTTCCCGAGGGCACCCGCCGGCCGGTCGGCGCGCCGCCCGCCTACAAGCAGGGACTCTCGCATCTCTACACCGCCCTGAAGGTCCCCTGCCTGCCCGTCGCGCTGAACACCGGCCTGTTCTGGTCGCGCAACAGCCTCGTGCGCCGGCCGGGCACGGCGGTGATCGAATTCCTGCCGCCCATCCCGCCCGGCCTGCCCCGCCAGGAGTTCCAGGCGCTGGTCCAGGACCGGCTCGAGACGGCCTCGAATGCCCTCGTCGACGGTGGCCTCGCAGGCTGCGCGGCAGACGGCCACGCCGTACCGGCGGACGAGGCACCGGCCGTGGCCGCGCCGCGCCGCTGAGCCCGGCGCAACCGCCGCGTTCCGTCCCCGGTGGCGCTGAGCCAGCTTGTGGATAACGGGCATCGTCGCCACATCTGTCCTTGGGAACGTCGCGCTTGACGCCTGTGGATATCGCGCGTTAGGTTGGAACAAATGGCGAACAGAAGAGCCCTGTCCTGGTCGGCCGCGCTCCGCGACCTGAAGGACGATCGCACCCGGAGGCAGGACGTGCGTGAAGAACGCCTCAAGACGACCGCAGGTCTGCGCGGCTCGCCCGCGCTTCCCCTTTCGGCCTGGCGCGGCCGTTCCGGCCGCCGCTACGTGGTCGGGGTTCATCCGGCCGGGGGCTTCGACCTCGACGAGATGGCCCAGGCCGTGGTGATCGCCGTCCGCCGGGACAATGCGGGCATCGCCGAAATGGTCTCGGTGGCCAGCTCCAGCGAGAGTCCGCGCGATCATCTGCGGCGGACTTGGCTCGACCGTGTCCGCCGCCGGGGCGCCACCGAGATGCACGTGCATCGCCTGGCCGAGAACGACGTCGAGCGGGTGGCGATCGTCGAGGATCTGCAGGTCGACACCGCCGAGCCGGCGCAGGTCTGACTGGAAACGCGACGCGCGCGGACGGATCACGTCCGCAGCGGTCGACCCGGGCCGGCTCTGCCCCAGTTTCGCCCCTTGCATGGCCTCAAGGCGAGGCCGCGATGTCCCTGCGGGGATCGGGTCGGGGAGCGGAGCGCATGGTGCAGGATCGGACGCGGCCGGAGGGTGCCGACCAGACAGCCCCGGTGGGGCGCGCGCGGCGATCCCGGCTCGGGCTGTTCCTGCCCTACATCCTCCTCGCCCTCGTGGTGGCGGGCTGGTCGGCCGGCTGGCTGTGGATGCGTGAGCGCGCGGCCGCCGAGATCGACGGCTGGATCGCCCGGGAGGCGTCGGCCGGGCGCACCTGGACCTGTGCGGACCGCTCGCTCGGCGGCTACCCGTTCCGGCTCGAGCTGCGCTGCAGCGCCGTCACGCTCGACCGTGCCGACGGACGCTTCCGGCTGGGACCGAGCACCGCGGTGGCGCAGATCTATCAGCCGCGCCTCGTCGTGTTCGAGAGCGCCGGTCCGTTCCATGTCGAGCAGGGCGCGCTGACCGGAGACGCGTCCTGGTCCGCGCTCCAGGGCAGTTTCCACGGCGCCGCGGATGGCTTCACCCGCGCCTCTCTGGTCGTCGACAATCCCGATGTCACCGTGAAGGGGGCAGAGCCCGGTCCGATCGCGGTTGCGGGCCGGCACCTCGAACTGCACGCCCGGCCGAGCCCCGGCCGTTTCGATTCCGACGGTGCGGTGGATCTCAGCCTGCGCCTGAATCAGGCGGCGGTGCCTCAACTCGATGCCCTCACCGGAACACGGGATCCGGTCGATCTGGCCCTTGATGCGAGCCTGACGCAGGCCACCGTGTTGCGGACCGGGACGGTGGCGCGCGAGCTGGAGCGCTGGCGCCAAGCCGGCGGCAACCTGGACCTGACGGCCCTGTCGTTGGCCAAGGGCACACAGCGCGTTCAGGCGAAGGGCACCCTCGCCCTCGATGCCGCGCACCGCCCGGCGGGCCAGATCGACCTGCGGGCGGCCGGCGTCGACGCGCTGGTCGGCAGCATCGTCGGCCAGCGCTTCGGCTCGGATCGGGGCGCGCTGGTCGGCCAGCTGGTCGGCGGCCTGCTGGGGCTGGCCCAGCGTCCGAACCCGGACGCGCCGGCCGACGCGACACCCCTCAAGGCGCTCCCACCCCTGCGGCTCGTCGACGGGAAGGTGGTCTTCAGCGGATTTCCGATCCCCAACGTCTTCGTGCCGGCGCTGTATTAGGACGGCTCTCGGTCTGAGGGGGCCTCTGACACGCCCGGACAGGCGCGTCTTCGGCGCAAGACGATGCAACGCGGCTTGCCGCCTGTCCGGGCTCATGGCCGCGCGCATCGGACACCCTGGCTCACTATCGATGTCCTGCGCCGTCAGGCCGGGGCGTTGCCGGCGAGACCGGAATGGAAAGGCGCTCGTGGTGCAGGATCTCGTGGTGCAGGATCTCGCGGCCTCGGCGCGTCGGGATCCCAGGCGCCGCGGCGCGGCTACGGGATGACCGCGCAGCGCGACAGCACGTGTCGCCCTGCGCGCGATGCCTGGTGCGTCGGCTTGGGCGCGGATTGCAGCAACGGGCCTGTCGCACGGGCCTGCTCGGCGACGCCGGATCGGCTATAGGAGGCCCATGGCCTCATCCGCGTCCCCGACCCGTATCAAGATCTGCGGGCTCAGCACCGAAGCGACTCTGACCGCCGCTCTGGACGCCGGGGCGGACTGGATCGGGCTCGTCCACTTCCCGCGCAGTCCTCGGCACGTGGCGCTGGAGCAAGCGGCCGCCCGTCGC
>NZ_BACT01000611.1:0-10210 GCF_000333255.1 Methylobacterium sp. B1
ATTTCCGGGCTGCGCTCAGCTCCGCGGGCCGCAGCTGCCGGTGCTGCCGTCGGTGGCCCAGAGATTGGCGCCGCCCCCCGGCGGGCATTGGCCCGGCAGCGCCAGGGTGATCAGCTTGGCGAAGGCGCTGGCCTCGTCCTCGCCATAGCCGATCTCGCCGACCATGCGGCCGGACTTGTCGAACAGCGCCACGGTGGCGGAATGCTCCATCGTGTAGTCGCCGTCCTTGGTCGGCACGCGCTTGTAGGCGACGTGATAGGCGTCGGCCATGCGGGCGACCTGCTCGGGCGTGCCGACGAAGCCGCGGATGCGCGGATCGAAGGAGGCGAGATAGTCCCGGAGGGTGTCGGGCGTGTCGCGCTGCGGGTCCAGGGTGACGAAGACGACGTTGAGGCGATCCGCATCGCGGCCCATCCGGCCGAGGGCGGTCGACAGGGTGGCGAGCGTCGTCGGGCAGACATCCGGGCAGTGGGTGAAGCCGAAGAACAGGACGGCCGGTTTGCCGCGGAGGTCGGCCTCGGTCACCGGGCGGCCCTCGAGATCCGCCATCGTGAACGGGCCGCCCACCTTTCGGGGATGGCTGAACCGCGAGCCCTGCTGCAGGACGATCGCCCCGGTTCCGGTGGCGACCACGGCAACGAGGGCGGCGGAGGCGATGAGTGCGAGGGGGCTCGGTGCCATGCTGTGACCTGCGACGGCGCGTCGATTCTGCCCATATGGGGTTCGTGTCGACCGGCGTGAGGCCGCGGCGCGCCGTGCCGCGCCAGTCTTACGTCCGGGCCGAGCCGGTTGGCCAGGCTCCGGTCTTCCACCCGGAGCGGCGCGAGGCCGCGCGTCGCAGGGGCCGGAGCGCCGCCCCGAAACCTGTCCGTCCCGCGGACCACCCGCTCGGGCCAGCCGACGGGAGGCCGCGACGCTCGGACGGCCAACTGCCCTTACGAGGCCTGCGCCAGAGGCCGAAGCGGGAGCGCGGATTGCGCGGTGGCGAGGATCTCGTCCATCTCGGATTTCGGCATGGCGTGACCGAACAGGTAGCCCTGGCCGAATTGGCAGCCCTGGTCGGACAGCCAGTCGAAACTCGCGTCCGTCTCGATCCCCTCGGCGGTGGTGGAGAGGCCGAGGCTCGCCCCGAGCTTGATGATGGCATCGACCAGCTTGGCCCGCTCGTCGCTCATCGTGATCGCGTCGACGTAGCTGCGGTCGATCTTCAGCTTGTCGAACTTCAATTCACGCAGGTGGTACAGGCTCGAATAGCCGGTGCCGAAATCGTCCAGCGCGATGCGCACCCCGAGCTCACGCAGCGACAGCAGGGTCATCCGGGTCGCTTCCAGGTCCTGGATCAGGGCGCTCTCGGTGATCTCGACCTCGAGGCGCTGCGGTGGGAAGCCGGTCTCGGTCAGGATCCCCAGGATCCGCTGGGCGAGCCACGCGTCCTGGAACTGCTGCGGAGCGATGTTGACCGCCAGGATCAGGTGGGGCGGCCAAGCCCGGGCATCCAGGCAGGCGCGACGGATCAGGTTGTAGCTGAGATCGCCGATCATCCCGGTCTCCTCCGCCACCGGGATGAACTCGCTGGGGGCGACCAGTCCGCGCGTCGGATGGCGCCAGCGCGCCAGCACCTCGACGCCGACGATCTCCCGCTCGGGCAAGGACACCACCGGCTGGTAGAAGGGTTCGATCGCCCCGGTCTCGATGGCGCTGCGGAGCTCCGTCTCCATGCGGGCCCGGGCGCGCAGCTCCGCGTCCATGGCGCTGCGGAAGAACCGGAATTTACCGCGCCCGTCCTTCTTGCCCTGGTACATCGCGAGGTCGGCCGCATGCAGCACCGCGTCGGCATCCCCATGGTCGGCCGATACCGCGGCGACCCCGACCGTCGCGCCGACCTTGAGGTCGTTCTGGTTCCACGTCACCGGCTCGGCGATGCGCACGATGACAGTCTGGGCGAGGCGCCTCAGCCCCTCGCTCTCGTAGCGCAGCGGGACCAGCATGGCGAATTCGTCGCCGCCCAGCCGAGCCGCGAGGCCGCCCGGCGGGACGAGCTGCTGGAGACGCTCGGCCACGGCGCACAGGACGGCGTTGCCCGCAGCATGGCCGTAGAGATCGTTGACCGGCTTGAACCGGTCGAGATCGATCAGCAGCACCGCCGAATCCCCGGTAGCCGAGGCATGCGCGCGCTCCACGGCATCGATGAAGCGGCGACGGTTCGCGAGGCCCGTCAGCCCGTCATGTCGAGCGATCGCTTCGGCCTGCGCGGCGGCGGCGGCGCGTTCGAGCATCAGCCGGCGGAGGATGATCGACTTGCGGATGCTGGCGCCGCATTGGGCGACGCCCATGCAGGCGGCCAGCAACAGGAGGTCGGTGAGGTTGTAGGCGGCAACGAGACCGTTGAGGTAGTCGAAGGTCCCGAGGGTGACGCCGACGAACCAGATCCCGACGCCGATGACGAGCAGGCACAGGGTCTCGTAAAGCTCGCCGCGACCCCACGTGGTCGGCGTCTCGATCGGCATGTTCTGGACCCGGTTCCCGAAACGATCTTGAAGCATGCTGTCCGCTAAGGCGGCGTAAATGTCATGTCCAATGTGGTCGGCTATTTACATCGTTGCGCGCGAAGGTCTTGGTTTAATTTGAATTAAGGCGCGCATCTCTATCGCGCCTGTCAAATCATGCCGTCGGCAGGGTCGCCGCCATCTCTGGATCCCGCTGGCGGCCCGAACGGCGACCGTCCGGACGTTTCGCCGGTTCGGGGTGTCGGACCGGCGCCCTCACTCCCGGGCCGCAGCTTCCGCGCGCTGCGCACTCGCGCGGCTCTCCTGAAGGGCGGCGGCCGCCTTGACGATCGACAGAATGCCGCTGCGGGTCGTCTCGTCGGGGATGCTGGTGAAGGCCAGGACCAGTTCGAGCACCTTCGGATCATCGAACAGGGCCGCAGGTCCGGCCTTATCCCGTCCGCTCTCCTGCAGATCGGCGAAGAAGGTATCCACCGGCACCTTCAGCAGGTCGGCGATGGCCTGGAGACGGCCGGCACCGATGCGGTTGCGGCCCTTCTCGTACTTCTGAACCTGCTGGAAGCTGACGCCGATCGCTTGGCCGAGATTCGTCTGGCTCAGCCCCTGCGCCACCCGGAGCGCCGCGATGCGTCCGCCGATCGTGCGGTCGGCGTCGGTGGCGGATTTGGGCTTCGGGGAGGATGACATGGATGAGAGCTTTCGGCGTGGTGGATTGATCGCGAGTTAACTCGCCGTGGCGGCGAAAAACACAACCGAGAAATGCTTAGTGCACCAACAAGTTGCGCGTGCCAAGTCTGCGTGGGACGCATACCTTGGCCATTGGCCGGGCGCGGCTGGGCCATTCGTCGCGCGCACGCCGCGTTGTCGGCTCCAATGAATAGCGGTTTAGATCAGCCTCGAAACGCTATCGACCGAGACTCTGAGTCTATTCGGGCGACGATTTAGCGGAAATCGGAAGCGATGAAGAGTACTTAGGTGTTGAATTGCGTAGGACCGGGCTGATCAGGCGCGGAAACTGCCGGCGACGTAGCCGGGATGGTGCCGACCGTGCCGTCTCAGGACTTTAATGGTGCGGCAGGAGGATCATGAGCCCGCTGAAGCCGCGCTCAAGGACCGTGCCGGTGTCGGGATTTTCCCTATGTGGCGGGGTGAACACTTTAAATTTGAGATAAAGAAATCTATGAAATGATGTATTCATTGACCGACCCCAGCGGTAGGTTCGCCGTCCATTCACAGCGCCCGCGTCGATGACCGACTCTCTGACCACCCTCTCGGAGACTGCCGATTCCGTCCTCCGGGCCGATGCGATGGCCGAGACCTCGGCCCTGCGCGCCCATATCCGGCGAATCCTGCGCAAGCTCGCTGCGGCCAAGTCGACGCGGCGGATCGGCTGAGTGCGTCCCGGGTGCCCGTCTGGGCGCCGGCGTGTGCGCCCTGCGACCCTCTGCCTCAACCCTGCAGGCGGGGCGCGGAGGCTGACCGGAGCGGGGATGTCGCGTCGCGACCCTCACGGCTCGCGGCCCGTTGAAACCGGGCCGCCCCACCCGTGACGAGGGTTCGGTCGTGCGGCCCGGCGGGTACCGGGGTAAACAATCCTCGGTTGAGCAGATGTTTAAGCGTCCGTTTACCCTGCGGCTCGAGAGTTCCGAACTCAGTCGGAGTTTAATGAGCAGCCATGCTTGATGTCGCCTTCTGGTGGTGCGTAGCCATGGCGATGACCGGATCGGTCGGCCTGGTCGGCATTGCCCTCGTCGCCGGACGCACGGTCCGATCGCAGCCGCGCGGCGTTCCGCTCTCCCGGAGCGAGCCGCTCGTCCTGCGTCACTTCGGTCGGGCTTGATGGAGGGAGCCTGCGGGCACGGCGGCCGCTACAGAAGGTCCGCGACCGGCTGAGCGTCGCAGAAGAAAAATGGTCGGAGTGGCCGGACTTGAACCGACGACCCCCTGTCCCCCAGACAGGTGCGCTACCGGGCTGCGCTACACTCCGACGCCGCTTAGGCTCGCGGCTCTTAGCCTCCGCGCAGCGCCCGCGCAACCCCTTCCGGCATCCGGGTTCCGCGCCGCGAGGCCGGCAGATGCTGGCACTTGCCGATCAGGACCGCTACGGGGAGCCCCCGCCCCGACGATTGCCAGAGGATCATGACGGACCGACCGATCGCCTTCGATCTCACGCGCCTCGTCACGCGCCTGCGTCACGCCAGCCCGTCCGGGATCGACCGCGTCGACCTCGCCTATGCCCGCGCCTTCCTCGGCTCGGCCGAGACAGGTGTCGGCGTCGTCTCCACAGCCGTCGGACCGCGCATTCTCGATCGCGCGCAGGCTCTGGAGATCGTCGAGGCGGTGGCGGCCGGCTGGGTCGAGGACCGGGACGCCGCCTCGGACCCGGTCTATCGGCGGCTCGCCGCCCTCTGCGGGGATCCGGCCGCGGGACCGGCAGCCCTCTCGGAGACGCCGGCCAACACCGCCGACCGGCGGCGGATCCAGGCGCGGAAGACGCTCGACATCGCCCTGCGCGGCCGGTCGGTCGCCACGCTGCCCCGGGATGCGCTCTACCTCCACACGTCGCATCTGCGCCTCGACGATCCGCGGCGGTTCGACTGGCTCTACACGCGGCGGGACGTGCGGGCCGCCTTCTTCGTCCACGATCTGATCCCGATCACCCATCCCGAATACGGCCGGTCCGGCGAGGCCGACCGCCACCGGGCGCGCCTGCGCACGATCGGCCGGCACGCCGCCGCGATCCTGGTGAATTCGGAGGATACCGGCCGGCGCACCCTCGCGCATCTCGCCGCCGAGGGGTTCGGCCGGCCGCCGGTGGCCGTGGGCCATCTCGGGGTCGAGCCCGCCTTCGGGCGCACGGGACCGCGGTTCAGGCCGGACCGGCCGACCTTCCTGGTCTGCGGCACCATCGAATCGCGCAAGAACCACCTGCTGCTGTTCCAGATCTGGCGGCACTTGGCCGAGCGGCACGGGGCTGCCACGCCCCGGCTCATCGTCGTCGGGCGCCGGGGCTGGGAGGCCGAGAGCGCGATCGACATGCTCGAACGCTGCCCTGGCGTGCAGGCCCATGTCATCGAGGCGTCGGGATTGTCCACGCACGGGCTGGCCGCGCTGATGCGCAGCTGCACGGGATTGCTGATGCCGTCCTTCACGGAGGGCTACGGCATCCCCGTGGTCGAGGCCGCAGCTTCCGGCCTGCCGGTCATCGCCTCCGACATCCCCGTTCACCGGGAGATCGCCGACGGGTTCGCCCTGTTCCGCGACCCTCTGGACGGGCCGGGCTGGATCGAAGCGATCGAGGCGCTTGCGCAGCCCGCCGCGTCCCTGCGCGCCGAACTGGCGGGACGTCTGGACGGATATCGACCGCCGGACTGGCCCGCGCATTTCGCCGCCGTGACCCCCACCCTGGCCATGCTCTGACCGAGCCGTTCCGGTCCGATGTCCGGTCGCGCCGCCTGCGCGCCCGGCCGCACAAGTTGCGCCGCTCGGGTCTGACGAATAAGGAAAAGCGTCAGTCAACCAGCCTGGCCGAGAGCGGGCGGAACGGAGATCCTGCCGATGCGGGTGGTCGACCTCGATCGCGATACGGTCAAGCGCGGGCTCAGCGACGGCTCGATGCTGATCATCGATGTGCGTGAGCTGCACGAATTCGAGGCCGGGCACATTCCCGGTTCCGTCTCGCATCCCCTCTCCAGCTTCGATCCGCAGGCGGTGGCGGATCTCGTGGCCGCCGATGGCCGGCGCGCGGTCTTCTCGTGCGGCTCGGGCGTCCGCTCGATCCACGCGCTGATGGCCGTGCAGAATGCCGGACTCGATCTCGCCGAACACTACAAAGGCGGGTTCAAGGACTGGTACAGCGCAGGTGAGACGATCGCCTGACCTGCGGATTCAATCCGGTACACGAGACCGTGATGTGCGCTCGCGCACAAGCAACAGCGTGGCGCGCGGGTTAGGCCGCACCCGCGGCGGAACAATCGTCAAGCTCGGCGCGACCGCACGGTCAGCCAACGGACAGCAGGACCCGATGCGCAGCCGGCTTCCCAGCCTTCTCACCCTCTTGTCAGCCCTCGTCGCGGGTCTCGCGGCAGGTCCCCTCACCCCGGCGGCCCGCGCCCAGGCGCCGGGCGGGCCGCCGCCGAAGGTCACCGTGGCCAAGCCCGTGGTGCGCCAGATCGTCGAGCAGGACCAGTATACCGGTCGCTTCGACGCGATCGATTACGTCGAGGTCCGGGCCCGCGTCACCGGATATCTCGAGAAGATTAACTTCGTCGACGGCCAGACGGTGAAGAAGGGGGATGTGCTGTTCGTCATCGACCGGCGCCCCTACAAGGCGGCCCTGGAGCAGGCCCAGGCCGCGCTGGCCTCGGCCAAGGCGCGCCAGTCCTTCTCGCAGACGGATCTCGAGCGCGCGCAGACCCTGTCCCGCAGCGGCAACATCTCCGAACAGGTGACCGACCAGCGCCGGCAGGCCTCCCAGACGGCCCAGGCCGACGTCGACAGCGCGCAGGCCGCCCTCAACAACGCCCAGCTGAACTACGATTTCAGCGAGGTGAAGGCGCCCATCAACGGCCGCATCAGCCGGCGCCTCGTGACCGAGGGCAACATCGTCAGCGCCGACCAGACGATGCTGACCACGATCGTCTCGCTCGATCCGATTTATTTCAGCTACACGGTCGATGAGAAGGCGTTCCTCAAGTACCAGAACAGCCTCGGCATCGGGATGGGCCAGACCCAGCAGGGCAAGGGCGTGCCGATCCTGATCTCGCTGTCCGGCGAGGCGAAGCCGACCCGCAAGGGCACCCTCGACTTCGTCGACAACCGCGTCGACAACGCCACCGGCACGATCCTGCTGCGCGCCACCGTCCCGAACGCCGACCTGTTCATCAAGCCGGGCCTGTTCGGCATCGTCGCGATGCCGGCGACGAAGCCCTTCCAGGGCGTGCTGGTCCCCGACGAGGCGGTTGCCGCCAACCAGGACAAGCGCATCGTCTACGTGGTGGGGCCCGAGAACGTCATCCAGCAGAAGGATGTCGTGCTGGGACCGAAGGTCGACGGCTACCGGGTGATCCAGTCGGGGCTGAAGGGCGACGAGACCATCGTGGTCAACGGCCTCGCCCGGGTCCGGCCGGGGGCGAAGGTCACGCCCGAGACCGTCGAGTTGCCGCCGAGCAAGAACTGAGCCCGCGCGGCTCGTCACGAATGCCTTCGTGCGCGCCCCAGGGTGCGCCCCGCACCGACGACGCAGGGCCCCGTCCGGGAGACCGGCGGGCCTCAGAGGTTTGACCGATGCGTTTCGCCCATTTCTTCGTCGACAGGCCGATCTTCGCGTCCGTCACGTCGATCGTGTTCCTGATCCTCGGCTTCGTGGCCTACGAGAGCCTCCCGGTCTCGCAGTATCCCGAGATCGTGCCTCCGACCGTGACGGTGCGCGCCTCCTATCCGGGCGCCAATGCCGAGACCGTGGCCGCCACGATCGCGACGCCGATCGAGCAGGAGGTCAACGGCGTCGACAACATGCTCTACATGACGTCGTTGTCGACCAACGACGGCAACATGCTGCTGACCGTGACCTTCAAGGTCGGCACCAACCTCGATATCGCCAACGTGCTGGTGCAGAACCGGCTCTCGGTGGCGCAGCCGCGCCTGCCGCCGGACGTGCGCAACCTCGGCGTCACGGTGCGCAAGGCCTCCCCCGACCTGATGCTGGTCGTGCACCTGCTCTCGCCGAACAAGACCTACGACCAGAACTACCTCGCCAACTACATCTACCTGAACATCCGCGACGAGCTGCTGCGCCTCGACGGCGTCGGCGACATCACGATCTTCGGCGGCAACGAGTATGCCGAGCGCATCTGGGTCGATCCCAACAAGCTCGCCGCCTACGGCCTGTCGGTCACCGACGTCACCACGGCCCTGCAGGAACAGAACGTCCAGGTGGCGGCCGGCCAACTCAACGGTCCGCCCGCGGCCAAGAGCGAGGCGTTCCAGCTCGTCGTTCAGTCGCAGGCGCGGTTCAAGACGCCCGAGCAGTTCGCCGAGGTGATCATCAAGGCGCAGGACGGGCGCCTCGTCCGGGTGAAGGACATCGCCCGCGTCGAGATGGGCCAGAAGGACTACACGACCAACTCGTTCCTCAACGACACGCCCGCGGTGGGCATCGGCGCCTTCCAGCGGCCGGGCACGAACGCCCTGGACGCGGCGGCGTCGGTCAAGAAGGTGATGGAGGAGGTCAAGAAGAAATTCCCGCCGGACGTCGAGTACCGCATCGCCTACAACCCGACGGAGTTCATCGAGGAATCGATCCACGAGGTCTACAAGACCCTGTTCGAGGCCGTCGGCCTCGTCGTCATCGTGGTGCTGGTCTTCCTCCAGAGCTGGCGCACCGCGCTGATTCCGGTGATCGCGATTCCCGTGTCGCTGATCGGCACCTTCGCGGCGATGGCGGCCTTCGGCTTCTCGCTGAACAACCTGACCCTGTTCGGGCTGGTTCTCGCCATCGGCATCGTGGTCGACGACGCCATCGTGGTGGTGGAGAACGTCGAGCGCAACATGGCCGAGGGCCTGTCGCCGGGGGACGCCGCCCACAAGACCATGGACGAGGTCGGCGGCGCGGTCATCGCCATCGCGCTGGTGCTCGCCGCGGTGTTCGTGCCCACGGCGTTCATCCCGGGCATCTCGGGCCAGTTCTACAAGCAGTTCGCGCTGACCATCGCGGCCTCGACGCTGATCTCGGCCTTCAACTCGCTGACCCTGTCGCCGGCGCTCTGCAAGCTGCTGCTGGTCCCGCATCATGCGCGCAAGGAGCCGAAATTCTTCCTGACGCGGTTCGTGAACTGGCTGGCGAACGGCTTCAACCGCGCCTTCGACGCGACGTCGAACGCCTACGGCCGGACGATCCGCGTCCTGACCGGCGGCATCGTCGGCCTGGGCGTGATGCTGCTGGTCTACGCGGCCGTGATCGCCGGGACGCTCCATCTGGCGCAGACGACGCCCACGGGCTTCATCCCGGACCAGGACCAGGGTTACCTGATCGGCGTCGTCCAGCTCCCGTCCGGCTCGTCCCTCGACCGCACCACGGAGGTGTGTCTGCGCGCCGCCAAGCAGGCCCGGACCGTCGACGGCGTGGCCAACGCGGTGATCATCGCGGGCTTCGACGGCGCGACCTTCACCAACACGACCAATGCCGGCGTGATGTTCCTGACCCTCAAGGGGGCGAAGGAGCGCGCGGAGGTCGGTCGAAGCGCGGCCGTCATCACCGGCGACGTGCTGAAGGCCACCTCCGACATCCAGGAGGCGCGGGTCATCGTGATCCCGCCGCCGCCCGTCCGCGGCCTCGGCAATGGCGGCGGCTTCAAGATGCAGATCGAGAGCCGCCAGTCGTCGGATATCGGCCCCCTCATGGCCGCGGCCGGCGAGGTGATCGCTCAGGCCAACCAGAGCGCGGACGTGCAGCGCGTCTTCACGACCTTCGACAACTCGACGCCGCAGCTGTTCCTCGACATCGACCGCACCATCGCCCGGATGCTGAACGTGCCGCTGGCGAACGTGTTCTCGTCGGTCCAGGCGGATCTCGGCGGCACCTACGTCAACGACTTTCACACGCTGGGCCGGATCTATCANGTGCGCCTGCAGGGCGACGCGGCGTTTCGCACCTCGGTGCAGGACATCTCGCAGATCAAGGTGCGCTCCTCCACCGGCGCGCT
>NZ_BACT01000610.1:0-7286 GCF_000333255.1 Methylobacterium sp. B1
GTGAGATGCGCGAAGGCGCGCACGGTGCACCCGTCCGCCACCCGGCACGCCCGGCCCGAACACCACGTTCGGCTCCACGATCACGTCGCGCCCCAACACCGTGTCGTGGCTGAGGAACACCGTCTCGGGGGCGATCAGCGTGGCGCCGCCCAGCATGGCGGTGCGACGCAGCTGCGCCTGGAAGGCGGCTTCCGCAACACTGAGCTGCACCCGGTCGTTGACGCCCTGCGCCTCGGCCTCGTCCACCGGCACGACCGTGACCGGAAGCCCGTCGGCCACCGCCAGCGCCACCGCGTCGGGCAGGTAGTACTCGCCGGCCGCGTTGTCGTTGCCGATGCGGGCGAGCAGCGCCAGGGCGTGCCGTCCGGCGAGCGCCATCAGCCCGGCATTGCACAGGGTCACGGCCCGCTCTGCGGCGCTGGCGTCCTTCTCCTCGCGGATCGCCAGGACGCGGTCGCCCTCGGTCAGAACCCGTCCATAGCCGGTGGGCGTCGCCGTCTCGAAGGCCAGCACCGCCACCGCGGCGCCGTCGGCCAGGGGCGCCCGGAGGCGTAGGAAGGTCTCGGCCGAGACGAGGGGCGTGTCGCCGAAGGCGATCACCACGTCGTCGTCGGGCTCGGCCAGGATCTCCCGGGCGGCCAGGACCGCGTGGGCGGTGCCGAGGCGCTCGGCCTGCGGGAAGACCCGGGCGCCGGGGGCCGCCCGCGCGATCTCGGCGGCGACGTCGTCGCGGCCGGGCTCGGCCACCACGGCGATCCGGCCCGCCCCCGCCGCCTGTACGGCGGCCAGGACATGGCCGAGCATGCTGCGCCCGGCGATCCGATGCAGGACCTTCGGCAGGTCCGAGCGCATCCGCGTGCCCTTCCCGGCCGCGAGCACGATGGCGGTGAGGCTGCGCGGGGGCGTTCCGGTCGGGGTCATCGCAGGTCCAGGCGTCGAGCAAACGGCACGACGGATGGGCCGGACGCGCGCCCGGCGCAACCCCATCCGGGCGATCAGCGCAGCGCCAGGGCGGCGTGCTGGCCCGAACCGTGGGCGAAATGCTCGCGGCGGCGCTCGATCGAGCTCGGGATCCGCAGGGATTCCCGGTATTTCGCCACCGTGCGTCGGGCGATGTCGACGCCCTCCCCGCGCAGCTTCTGCACCAGCGCGTCGTCGGACAGCACGTCGTCCGGCGTCTCGCCGTCGACCAGCTGCTTGATGCGGTGGCGCACCGCCTCGGAGGAATGGGCGGCCGCGCCGGCCGCACCGGGGATCGCCGCGGTGAAGAAGTACTTCATCTCCAGGGTCCCCCGGCTCGTGCCGATGGCCTTGTTGGAGGTGACTCGCGAGACGGTCGATTCGTGCATGCCGATCGCCTCCGCCACGGTCTTGAGGTTCAGGGGCCGCAGGTGGGAGACGCCGTGGACGAAGAACCCGTCCTGCTGGCGGACGATCTCGGTGGCGACCTTGAGGATGGTGCGGGCCCGCTGCTCCAGCGAGCGGGTCAGCCAGTTGGCGTTCTGCAGGGCCTCGGACAGGAAGGCCTTATCGCCCTCCGCGGCGGCATTGCGCGAGACGCGGGCGTAGTAGCTCTGGTTCACCAGGACGCGGGGGAGCGCCTCGCTGTTGAGCTCGACCAGCCAGGACCCATCCGGCGCGGCGCGCACGAACACGTCCGGAACCAGAACCTCGACGGCGCTCGATCCGAAGGCGCGGCCCGGCTTCGGATCCAGGCGGCGGATCTCGCCCAGCATGTCGACGAGGTCCTCGTCGTCGACGCCGCAGAGCCGGCGCAAAGCCGCGAAATCGCGCTTGGCGACGAGGTCCAGACGCGAGACCAGCGCCTGCATCGCCGGGTCGAACCGGTCGCGCTCGCGCAGCTGGATCGCGAGGCATTCGGCGAGATCGCGGGCCGCGATCCCGGGCGGATCGAAGGTCTGCACCAGCGCCAGCATCCGGCCGACGAGGGCGGGGTCGGCGCCGAGCCGCTCGGCCACGTCCTCCACGGTCTCGCGCAGGTAGCCGGCCTCGTCCACGGCGTCGATCAGGAAGCCGCCGATCAGCCGCTCGGCGGGATCGCGGGTCGCGAGATCGAGCTGGCCCGCGAGGTGATCGCGCAGCGAGGTCTCGGCCGTGAGGGTCGCCTCGAAATCGGGCGCCTCGGCGTCGAAGCTTCCCCCGGTGCTGCCGTAGGGCGGCGGCGTCAGCGAGAGCATGTCGCCCCCGCCCGCCTCGCGCGCCTGGACCGGTGTCTCGTCCGGGAAGACGTTGTCGAGGCGCGTGTCGAAATCGCTCTCGATCTCGCCGCGGCTCGGGTTAAGGTCGGTGGACAGCCATGATTCGGGTTCCGTGACCTCCAGGCCGTCGGAGGAGGCATCGTCCGAATGGCCGCTCGATTCGGAGGTCTCGCCGGGGCCGGGCAGTTCCGGCTCGGCGCGCTCCAGCAGCGGATTGCGTTCCAGCTCGGCCTCGACATAGGCCGCGAGATCGAGCTGCGACAATTGCAGGAGTTTGATCGCTTGCAGAAGCTGCGGCGTCATCACCAGGGCCTGGCCCTGACGCACTTCCAGCCGTTGCACCAAACTCATGTGAGGCCTCGATGCCCTTCCGGCGCGGTTCGCCAGCCTGAGCCACGCTGCTCACGGCATGGTTCTTGCTTTCTCCGCCAGGCCTTCTCTAGCCCGATCTGTGGCGCGGGTCAAAGCGCGGCCTTGCACAGGCGTGTTGGCAACTGCACTGCAGTTCCGGGGGTGTGGCGCTCCCGCTCCATCGCCAGGAGGCCACGGTCAGTCTGAGAGCAGGTCTCGGGGGCCGCTGTGTTCCCCTTTATCCCGGCGTGTCTGCCGAGATGTCCGACTAAGCTGCGCGTTGCTTTGTTCGGTTGCGGACGGTTCCGCGACGGGATGCGATATCCGCTCGCTATTGTCCGATGATCCGAGCATGGCTCCCTGGGCACAATGGCTCGCGGACTTGAGCTGGCGTGCCAATGCCGAATTCTGCGTACGCTTGCGGCCGATGCGACACCAAAACCGTCTTCTGGCTGCCCTATCCGAGGCGGATGGCGCGCTGCTCGGACCGCATCTCGAGGCGATCGACCTCCCATTGGGCCATGTGCTCGTCGAACCGGCGGCCGAGATCCCGTACGCGATCTTCATCGACACCGGCCTGTGCTCCATGGTGTCGACGCTCGACCAGGGCGGGCGCATCGAGGTCGGCCTGGTGGGCCGCGACGGCATGGCGACGCCGGCGCTGCTGCTGGGGACGGACACGATCCCGTACCAACTTTTCATGCAGGTTGCCGGTCACGGGCACCGGATCGCGGTGCCGGCCCTGCGCGACGCGGTGAAAGCCAGCGCTTCGCTGCGCACTCTTTTTCTGCGCTACGTCCAGACCTTCCTGGTTCAGGTGGCCCAGACCGCCATCGCCAACGCAGGGGCGCCTGCCGAGGAAAGGCTCGCGCGGTGGCTGCTGATGTATCACGACCGTCAGGACGGCGACGACCTGTCCGTGACGCATGAGTTCCTGTCGATCATGCTGGGTGTGCGTCGCCCGACCGTCACGGTGGCGATCCACACGCTGGAGGGGGCCGGCCTGATCCGGGCTCGGCGCGGGCGGATCCGGGTCCTGAGCCGTGCCCGCCTGGAGGAGGCTGCCGGCCAGACCTACGGGCCGGCCGAAACCGAATACGAGCGCCTGATCGGCCCGCTGCGGCGGTCTGAGGATTCGCCGGCGTAAGGCACCTCTGCGCCGACGAGGCCGGTTCATCGGTGATCCCGACCGTATCCGAACGCCAGGTCCGTGGCGTGCCGACGCGCCGGTCACGTCCCCACCGGAGAGAGGCCGGCCGGGTATCGGTGCCGATGCGCCGCGTCCCGCCGCGCAGGCGGTGGCCCGCTGTCAGGGACACGCGGCCCTGTCCGCACCGCGATCGCCGTCTCTGCCCCGCAATCCGCGTCGGACCGGCTTGGACCGGGCCGGGCAGGCGCCAGCCTCAGACCGGTCCATGCCCCTCGAACCTCCAGGCGCGCTTGCACGGGACGCCGCCAGGGCCGGCTGCCCCTCCCAGCGGAAGGGCCGCGATTCGGCGATTGTCACCAGGCCTGTCGCGCGGCGGCGGCAGTGCCGGGCGAAACCGGGCAGGCCCCGCTCCGCCTCAGGGCTGACCGGCCGGCCGTCGGAGAGGACGGCGCGGTGCAGGCGACGCGGGCCCGGAAGCCCGCTCGGTGGCATCCTCTTCCGCGTTGACCCGCCCGCACGCCGGATCGGCCAGGAGGTCGACGGGCGAGACCCGGCTCTACCAGCCGCAGTTCGGTACCGGGGGCTGGGCCTTGGCCATCGCCGACTTCTCGATCGGCACCATCGCGCCCCAGGCGTATTTCTGGGCGTGGGGCGTGACGTTGGCGAAGAGGCAGCCGAGCTGGAAGTGCGTCGCGCCCATCTCGCCCGAGAAGCCCATGCAGTCCAGGAACGTCCAGGTCTTGGGCACCGGGGTCATGGAGCGCCAGCGCGGCATCGCCACGGGCGAGCAGACCTTGACCGCCCCGGTGCCGTCATCGGCGTTGAGCGCATCGCCCGGGCTCTGTGCCGCGCCGGGCCGGACGCCCGGGCCGAGCAGCAGGGCCGCCGCGACGAGTGTCCGGCGGGTGATCAGGGCAAATCGGCTCATCGGGTCAGCGCATCGTCCACCACAGCGCCGCGAGGATCGCGAAGCCGAGGACGTTGTAAAGGATTGCCCAGATCCAGACACCCAGCACGGCGCGGCTCGGCTGGCGGGGGCGCGGCCGGCCGGGGCGCAGGCGATGGCGGTCCTCCGGCGTCGGCCAGATCGCTGCTCTGGGCGCCTTGAGGAGCCGCGTTAGCGCCTCCGGAAGATGCGGGCCGGGCGGTCCCTCGCCGGTCATGACGGTCTCGGATGCGGCGGGGGGCCTGTGCGGGGCGAAGCGGCACGCAGACGGACATGGGCGCAGGCCCTGCGGCCCTCAAGACCCACGCGCCGCATCCCGCATCCGCCGCGCCCGGCTCACAGCACCGTGCCGGGCGCCTGCGGGTCGTACCGGTAGGCCCAGGTTTCGGAGAGCAGCCGGTCTCCGGACTTGAGCTGCAGACGCATCTCCACGGGCTCCAAGCCCTCGGCATAGACCTTGAAGAAGACCCGCCAGGGGCTCGGCTTGCTGTAGGGCGCCCAGGTGGCGCCGACCTCCTCGGCGCTGCCGCGCGACAGGGTCAACGCCACCGTGGCCGTCTCGGGATTGAGGCCCGACAGGGCCGCACCCGCGAATTCCAGCACGAATTGCCGCACGAGATTGGCGCGGCCCGGGCGCCGGTCCCCGTCCGCGAGCCACGCGGCCTTGGTGGCCCGTGTGGCGACGCAGCGGGCGAGATCGGTGGCGACCGGTTCCTCCACGGTCCAGCGCAGCCGGTAGGCGAAGCTGCGGTCGGATCCGGCCTGAGGCGGGTCGTCCGGCACCCAGAGGGCGACGATGTTGTCGTCGGTTTCCTGATGGGTCGGGATCTCCACGAGCTGGACGCTGCCCCGGCCCCAGTCGCCCTGCGGCTCGACCCAGATGTCGGGCCTGTTCTCCTCGAAGCCGTCGTCGATGTAATTCTCGTACGCGCGGTCGCGCTGGAGCAGGCCGAAGCCCTTCGGAGCGCGGTCCGCGAAGGCGCTGACGCTGAGGCGGTGCGGGTTGTTGAGCGGCCGCCAGATCAGCTCGCCGGCCCCGGTCTGCATCAGCAGACCGTCGGAATCATGCACCTCGGGCCGCCAGTCGCTCGCGAGGAAGCGGCTCATGCCCTCCGAGTACCAGAGCATCGAGGTCAGGGGCGCCATGCCGAACCGCTCCACCGACTTGCGCATGTAGACCGTACAGGCGACGTCGATGACGACATGCGGCTCCTTCCGGGCGACGAAGCGGTAGGCGCCCGTCAAGCTCGGACCTTCGAGGAGCGCCAGCACGGTCACGGCGCCGTCCGCGGCCGGGCTCACGTAGAAGCGCGTGAAGACCGGGAATTCCTCGGTTCTGCCCGGTGCCGGCGCGGTGTCGATGGCGATGCCCCGGGCCGAGGCGCCGTACTGCGCGCCGTCTCCGGCGGCGCGGAAGTAGGAGGCCCCCAGAAAGGCCAGCCAGTCGCCGTCGTCGCCGGGCTGTCCGGCGGGCGCCTTCTGGAAGCGGAACCCCGCGAAGCCCGCCCCGTCCGGGACGTCCTTGGCCGGGTTGCCGGCCGGATAGGTGAACAGGTCGTGGGCGTAGAGCACCTCGCGCGCCTGTCCGCCCTCCAGGGCATAGACCTTCACGGGGTGGCGGAAGAAGTTGCCGAGGTGGAAGAACGTCACCGGGTACGGGCTCTCGGCGAACAGCGCGTGGCCCGGCGGGTAGCGGATCTCCTGGAGCGGTCCGTAGGTCAGGGCGTCGAGGGCGGCCGAGGCCGGGGCTTCGGGCGGCGGCGCATAGGGCCGGTCCCGCAGCGTCCGGGCGAGAGCGTTCAGCCGGTCGAGATCCATGGGTTCCGGCGGCGCGAGGCGCGGCCCCCCGGAGGCGGCCCTGGCGAGGCCGGGGAACGGCGCGAGAGCGAGGAGCCCGATGGCAGTCAGGACGCGGCGCGTGATCAAGCTGGGACCCCCGGATTCGGCCGGGCCTCGCGACCCGCGCCGCCCTCTAGCCACGCGGGCGCCACGGCGCAATTTCCCGGGCTGCAGCTCAGCTCCGCGGGCCGCAGCTGCCGGTGCTGCCGTCGGTGGCCCAGAGATTGGCGCCGCCCCCCGGCGGGCATTGGCCCGGCAGCGCCAGGGTGATCAGCTTGGCGAAGGCGCTGGCCTCGTCCTCGCCATAGCCGATCTCGCCGACCATGCGGCCGGACTTGTCGAACAGCGCCACGGTGGCGGAATGCTCCATCGTGTAGTCGCCGTCCTTGGTCGGCACGCGCTTGTAGGCGACGTGATAGGCGTCGGCCATGCGGGCGACCTGCTCGGGCGTGCCGACGAAGCCGCGGATGCGCGGATCGAAGGAGGCGAGATAGTCCCGGAGGGTGTCGGGCGTGTCGCGCTGCGGGTCCAGGGTGACGAGATCCCGATCTTGTCGGGATCGGGCTTCAGCTCGCTGAAATCCCGGCGGCGGGGGCTCGTCGCGGGTGCTGCGGTCGGCGTCTCGTCCGCGGCCGGAGCCGCGGATTTCCGCTTGAAGAAACGGGCCAAGGCTCAGGATCCGCGCTTGTCCACCGAACCCCGGCGGCCCGTGCCGCCGGCCATCTGACGGAACCACTTGCGGTGATGGCGGTAGGCCCAGCCGCCCGTGACCGTGCCGCGG
>NZ_BACT01000609.1:0-1030 GCF_000333255.1 Methylobacterium sp. B1
GCACGGTGAGCTGGCACGAGAACGCCTTGTGGAGGCAACGCCGATCTCCGGCCCGGCCAGCGTCGGCATCACCACGGAGGATTCCCGCGCGATGGTCGAGGTCGGCACGTTGACGACGCTCAGCGTGTGCTGGCCCTGGCTCTTGGCATAGCGCAGGGAGGCCAGGGTGTCGGCGGTCTCGCCCGATTGCGAGATCACCAGCGTCAGCCCGTCCTTCTCCAGGGGCGCCTCGCGGTAGCGGGCCTCGGAGGCGACGTCGATCTCCACCGGCAGGCGGGCCACCTGCTCGAACCAGTACCGGGCGACGAGGCCGGCGTAGAAGGCGGTGCCGCAGGCGGTGATGTAGACGCGGCTGAGCTTGGCGAAGTCGAAGGGCAGCGACTCGGGCAGCACGACCCGGCCCTGCGCCATGTCGACGTAGTGGGCGAGCGTGCGGCCCACGACCTCGGGCTGCTCGTGGATCTCCTTGGCCATGAAGTGGCGGTACTCGCCCTTGTCGATCCGGTAGGCCTGCGTGGCGATCTTTTGCCGGGGCCGCTCCACCGTGGCGCCCGAGGCGTCCCGGATCTCGGCGCCCGCCCGGTTCAGGATCGCCCAGTCGCCCTCGTCGAGATAGGTGATGGCGTCCGTGAAGGGGGCGAGCGCCAGGGCGTCGGAGCCGAGATAGGTCTCGCCCTGGCCGAAGCCGACCGCCAGCGGCGCGCCGTGGCGGGCGCCGATCAGCAGGTTCTCCTCGCCGGCGAAGATGAAGGCCAGCGCGAAGGCGCCGCGCAGCCGCGGCAGGGCGGCGGCCACGGCCTCGACCGGGCCCATCTGCCGGTCCATGTTGCGGCTGACGAGCTGGGCGACGACCTCGGTGTCGGTCTCGGTCTCGAACACGACGCCGTCGGCCTCGAGCTCCTGCTTCAGCTCGCGGAAATTCTCGATGATGCCGTTATGGACGACGGCCAGACGCGCGGTGGCGTGGGGGTGGGCGTTGGTCTCGTTGGGCCGGCCGTGGGTCGCCCAGCGGGTGTGGCCGATGCCGAGC
>NZ_BACT01000608.1:0-11995 GCF_000333255.1 Methylobacterium sp. B1
CGCAACACCACCACCGACCGCGCCGCGCTCCTCGAGCTGCTCGCCGGCCGCAAGGTTCTGAGCCTCGCCGGCCATACCCACACGACCGAGCACCATTACCTCGCCGACGGGCACCACCATCACGTGCTGACCGCCGTCTCGGGCTCGTGGTGGAGCGGTCCCGACGCCCGCACCGGCATCCCCTCAGCCGACAGCCGCGACGGCACGCCGAACGGGTTCCACGTCCTGTCGATCCGCCGCGCCGACTACACGTCGCGCTACGTCGCCGCGCAGGGTCAGCCGGACGAGACCATGCGGATCCTGTTCGAAAGCGAGTTGCGGGCCGGCGCGCCGGAGGTGGTGCGCTGGACCCGGCCCGTGCAGGGTCTCCGGCCGCCGGTGCCGCAGGACGCGCTCCCCGACACGACCCTGGTGGTGAACGTGTTCGACGGCGGCCCGCGTACGCACCTCGCGTTCCGGATCGGCGAGGCGCAGGCCCGGCCGATGGCGCGCACCCGCCGCCTCGACCCGTTCGTCACCGAGCTCTACGAGCGCTACCCGGAGACCAAGAAGAGCTGGGTGAAGGCGACGCCCTCGACCCATATCTGGACGGCGCGGCTTCCGGACGATCTCGCCCCGGGGGCCCACCGGGTGATCGTGGAGGGGACGGACGAGTACGGCCGCCCGATCCGCGGCTGCACGGTGCTGGAAGTCACCGGCGAGCGCAGCCGCGGCTGAATCCGGGCGCCGCGTGCTCGGCGGCGCCCGTGCGGGTCACGCCGCCAGCTGGCGGGCGCCGTGGCCACCCTCCTGGATCTCCTCGATGACCTTCGCGCAGAAGGCGTCGAGATCGCCCGGGTTGCGGCTCGTGACGATGCCGTGATCGGTCACGACTTCCTTGTCGTGCCAGCGGCCGCCGGCATTGATCACGTCGGTCCGGATCGAGCTGAACGAGGTCAGATCGCGGCCCTTGGCCGCGCCGGTCTCGATCAGCAGCCACGGGGCGTGGCAGATCGCGGCTACGACCTTGCCGGATGTGAGGAAGCTCCTGATCACGTCGAGCGCCCGGGGCTCCAGCCGGAGCTTGTCCGGGTTGATCTGACCACCCGGCAGGACCAGGGCGTCATAGGATGCGGGATCGACCTGCTCCAGATCGGTATCGACCGCGACCTCCTTGCCCCAGTCGGTCTTGTCCCAGCCGCGGATCGTACCCTTGCTCTGGCGCGATTGCGGGGCGGCGACGGTCACGGCGGCGCCGGCCTGGGCCAGCTTGGCCTGCGGGACGGTCAATTCGCTCTCCTCGAAGCCGTCGGTGGCGAGGATCAGGATCTTGGCTTGGCGGATGTCGGGCATGGCGGGTGTCCTCTTTGGGGATCTGCCCGGCTAACGGAGGGTCGTTCGTCCTGTTCCTGCGGCCCTCGGCCGCCCGGTCGCGTCCCAAACCGGATGTCGGTGCGGTCAACGGAACTCCCGCGAGGGCGACCCGTTGGTCACCATCCCAACCGCCAGGAGTCGCGTCATGGCCAATCCCGGTCTTCCCGAGCCCACGCCCGGCGACCTGCCGCCGCCCCCGCCGGCGCCCGATGAGGAGCCCGATATCGGTCCGACCGGTCCGCGCACGCCTTATCCGGTGAACGATCCGGGGATCGGAGAGCCCGGCGGCCCGGGCTCCGAACCCGACGTCTTCCCGGGCACGCCGACCGATCCCGGCACCCGCATGTGAAATGCTGTCAGTGACCGCCGTGCGAGGTTCGCACGTCGCGCGGCGCGCTGAGGATTTCGGAGAGGCTCGTCACCACGTGGCGGGCCTCTTCGTCCGTGAGGCGAAGCTGGAAGGGCGGTAGCGCGCCGGCCTGGAGGGCGACCACGGCCTGGCCTTCGTCATCGGTGCCGATCTCGATCGCGGACGACGTCACGTCGAGCATGGCGACCTCTTCGTCGCCCATCTCGTCGGCCATGTCGGGCTCGTCCGTGTCGTCGATCGCCGTCAGAAGTTGCCCGACGGCGCGCACCAGCGCCCGGGCGGCGCGGGCATCCATCACCACTGCCGTCGCCTGATCGTCCTTCTGGAAGGACAGCTGGATGTTCGCACCGTCCAGCGAGACCGAGATGCCTGCCATGTATCGTCCAGAGCCACGCGCCTTAACTGCTTGAGCGCATTCCGTATATGCATCGTGAACGCCCGGAATCACAGGGGGCGGGGCCTCTCGGCCGCCTCCCGATCCCGGCCTGCGACGCAGATGATACGCCGCTCATGCCTTGTTGCGGCCGCAGCCTGCGCTTAAATACGTCCTCGGGGGGCTTTTCCACCGAGGCTGACGCTGCTCAAGGTTCAGCGACTCGCGCCCCGCCGCACTGGCCAAATCCAGAAAGACCGTGGTGCATCACGCGGCCCTCGTGCCGCGCGGATGGCCTATGGACGAACGAGGTACACTACGTGAATACCGGCACTGTAAAGTGGTTCAATGAGACCAAGGGCTACGGTTTCATCCAGCCCGACGATGGCGGCAAGGACGTGTTCGTCCACATCTCGGCAGTCGAGCGCGCCGGGATGCGCAACCTGATCGAAGGCCAGCGGATCACTTACGAGATCCTCACGGACAAGCGTAGCGGCAAGGACGCCGCCGGCAACCTGCAGGCGGCCTGACCGTCGCAGGATTTGAAGGCGCCTCACGCGGCTTTCCTTGCGCCAGCCGGTACAGGTGAAAGGCGCGCATGACGCGCGAAGCGGCCGCCCGAAGCGGTTCCCCCTTCCGACGCTGCCATTCCGGGCAAGATCGCCCGGTCCGGGTCGCGTCGGAGGCAATATCCCAGAAACGACGCCGGACGGAGCCAACGTTCGGTCCAGAGAAGAAAAGACACAGATGTTGTTCGAGTTTACACGGCGCCGCGGCGTCCGTTCCCCCGTGACCGATGCGCCGACCTTCCGGGTGGGCAAGCTGGCCCGGGCCAAGACCGCGGAGCAGACCGGGGTCGATGTCAGCGACCTGATCGACCGATCCTACAATTACCATTCCCCGCGCGAGCTGCATTGGCATCTCGCCGAGCGCCTCGGGCTCGCGCCCGGCGCGGTGAAGCTTCGCGAGGCGGCGGCGGCCTGAAAGGCCGGACCGCCGGTCTGCGCAGGGCCTCGTCCTCAGACGTCCCAGGCGGACAGGACGGGGTCGCGCAGGCCGACCGGTGCCGCGAGCAGCTCGCCGTGCACCGGGTCGGGGCGGTTGTAGAGCGTCGCCGCCCCCCCGAAATCGCAGACCACGCCCCCTGCCTCACGCAGGACGAGGTCGGCGGCGGCAAGGTCCCAATCGCGGGCATTGCCGGAAATCATCCCGATATCGACCGTTCCGTCCGCCACGCGGGCGAGCCGCAGGGCGAGAGACGGGATCCGCGCGATCACCTCGAAATCCGGTTCCGTACCGGCGCCGCGGGTCAGACGGTCGAGCATCGGCTTCGGGCCGGTGATGCGGGCGCCCGTCAGGTGCTGCCGTGCATCGACGCGGATCGGTTCGCCGTTCCGCGTCGCGCCGCGACCGCGCACCGCCTCGTAATCGGCGTTGCCCACCGGCGCGTGCACGAACCCGATCAGCGGTTCGCCGCCCGACAGGAGCGCAACCGCGATCGACCAATCCGGATGGCCCGACAGGAAGGCCCGCGTCCCGTCGATCGGATCGACGATCCAGACGAGGTCGTGGCCGAGGCGGGCCGGGTCGTCGGCCGTCTCCTCCGACAGCCACGCGGCGCGCGGCACGAGGGCGCTCAGGCGCACCTTCAGGAAGGCATCCACCGCGACATCCGCCTCCGTCACCGGCGAGCCGCCGGCCTTGGACCAGATGCGGGCCGAAGTCTGACCGCCGAGCCTGAAGAACGGCCGCGCGATGTCGGCCGCCTCGCGCATCACGGCGCGCAGCTCCGGCATGAGGGCGGATACGGCATCGTCGGTGAGAGAGTCGGGCATCGCGCTCCGCGTGGAATCCGTGCGGCCCGCGAGGGCCTTGCTGTCCCGTCCGTCCGGTGACGCGGACGTCCGGGCCCGCCTGGGCTCACCCGCTCGGGCTGAGAAGACCCGGCACGGAGGATCGCGCGCCCGGTCGCCTCGTTGTACGGCGCCTCCCGCAGCGCCACAAGGATGCTGGTTGATCGTTCGATAACGACCGGTCTGGGCAAGGAAATGTTGAGCATTCAAGGAAGCATTGAGCATTCCGCAAATGACAGCGCTGTCCAGATTCGCTTAACGACGGCTCTTAAGCGGTGCGGAGGAGTTCGGGTGCGATTTTGCTTGGCATAACGGACGGCCCGACAGGGACCGCCACTTGCTCCAGGGACTCGGACTGATGAACACTTCCCCGGCCACGGACAAAAGCCACGCAGGACACCCGATGCACGGTGCCGACACCGCGCCCCGTTTCATCGCTTCGCCGCTTCCGGTGATCGGTCGCGCCGCGGGTGCGCGCCGCGCCGTCGGGATCGCGCTCGCCTATGCCACCGAGGATGCGGAGATCACCGGGGCCGACCGGTTCAGCCTGATCCTGGTGGATGCCGAAGGCGACGTGCTCCAGCGTCTCGGCAGCTTCGAGGAGGACGACGTCGTCGCCGTGTGGCGCGACATCGCGGCGCGGGCCGGACTGACGCGGATGATCGTCCGCGAGGATGGCCTCCTGGTCCCGGTCTCGCAGCAGATCGGCCGGCTGATTCTCGGCCAGGTCCGGGTTCGCCGCCGTCATGCAGGCCTCGGCCGCCGCCGCCCGCGGTTCCTGGCCCGCCGCAAGACCGGCCGGCTGCCGGCGCGTCCGCAGATCTTCCGCGGCGAGAACGAGATCATCGCCCGCACCTGAGGGCGCCGACCGCTCTTAGACGAGATTGCGCAGCACGAGGTCGGCGGTGAGGCCGACGAACAGAAGCAGACCGGCATCCCGGTTCGACCGGAACAGCGCCAGAGCCCCGCGCCCATCGCGTTCCCGCAGCGACAGGACCTGCCAGGCGAGGTGCCCGGCGAAGGCCGCGACGCCCAGATACCCGACGAATCCCGCACCGGCCCCGCGCGCCGCCAGCATTACGAAGGCAGCCGCCAGCGCGTAGCAGAGCCCGACGGCGAGACGCACATGCCGGCCGAACAGGCGCGCTGACGAGCGGATCCCCGCGATCTCGTCGTCCTCGATATCCTGCACCGCGTAGATCGTGTCGTATCCGATGATCCAGCACAGGGCGCCCGCGTAAAGCAGCAGCGCCGGCGGATCGAGGCGGGCGAACACGGCGGCCCAGCCCATCAGCGCTCCCCAGGCGAAGGCCAGGCCCAGAACTGCCTGCGGCATGGGCATGACCCGTTTCATGAACGGGTAGATCGCCACCGGCAGCAGCGAGCAGAGGCCGATGATCACCGCCTCGGCGTTGAACTGCAGCAGGACGGCCAGCCCGATCAGGGCCTGGATCACCAGGAAAAGGGCAGCATGGCGCGGACGGACCTGACCGGAGGGCAGGGGGCGCAGGCGCGTGCGCTCGACCTGCGCGTCGAGGTCTCGGTCGGCGATGTCGTTGTAGGTCGAGCCCGCCCCGCGCATCGCCACCGCGCCGATCAGGAACAGGAGGCAGTGCCAGGGATCGGGAAAGGCCTGATCCGCGGCGATCGCCGCCAGGGCGGCCGACCACCAGCAGGGCAGGAGGAGGAGCCACCAGCCGATCGGCCGATCGATCCGGGCGAGGCGCAGGTATGGACGCCAGGAACGGGGCGCCAGCCGGTCGACCCAGTGACCGGAGACGGCATCGGCTGGCCGCCCGTCGTCAAGCGCCGTCCCGTTCATCGGTCGGATCTCCGGTCGTGCCACACGTGCGTCCCCCATCGCTGCAGAGGGGGGACCCGCGCCGGATCCGTGATCCTCTCAGACGATCTTACAGAGCGCCCTGCGGCAGCTTGAAGCTGCCGGTCAAGCCCGGTCCGCCGAGCAGGCCGCCGCCACCGCCGCCGGCCTGGGCCTGGGCCTGGGCGCGGGCCTGCGCCTCCATCTTGGTCGCCTGAGCGGCGACGCTGCAGATCTTGGTGCGGATGCCGCTGACCTTCACGTGGTCGGCCTTGAAGCCTTCCGCGAAGGAATCCGGGATCGAGCACCATTCCTTGTTGGCGGCGATCCACTTGATGCCCTCGGTGCCGTTGGCCTGGAGCTTCCCGAACAGGGCGCAGGCCTCCTGCGGGGTCATCTTCTTCTTGGACTGCGACGCCGCATTGGCGCGGCCGACCAGTGCCTTGCGCTCGGCCAGGGTCTTCTGGATGGCGCCGCATTCCGGTGCCGCGCTCTGCGCGAACGCGGCGGTACCGAACACGACGGTGCCGACCAGCACCGCCGCCCCCAGCTTCAGACTCCCCTTCGCCATTCCGAGACTCCCTCGACGCCCCTGCCGAATCCGCGAGCGGCCGGCTTTCTTCCGTTCCCCTGGGTTCGCCATAGGATTGTGGCGTCAATCGAGCGGCAAACCGGCTGCGCCATGCACCGGTGGACTGGCTGCCGAAAACCGGGGCTCGTAACCATTCGGCAACACTTTCGGGCGCGCGCCCCGCGTTGACAGGCTCGCCGCCCCGCGCGACCACGCCGCCATGCCGGCCTATGACTTCACCGCCCCGCGCCTTCACGTCGCGGCCGATCTCGCCGCGGGCGTGATTCTCCCCCTCGATCGCGCCCAGGCCAACTACCTGCTCAACGTGCTGCGCCGGGGGCCGGATGATCCGGTCCTGGTCTTCAATGGACGCGACGGCGAGTGGCGCGCGCATCTGGTCCAGACCGGGCGCAAGGGCGCCGACCTCCACGTCGCCGCGCGGACGCGCGCCCAGACGAAGCCGGCCGACCTGCATTATCTCTTCGCCCCGCTGAAGAGCGCGCGCCTGGACTACCTCGCGCAGAAGGCGGTCGAGATGGGCGCCGGGACGATCCGCCCGGTCATCACCCGGTACACGCAGGGCGACCGAATCAACATGGACCGGTTGCGGGCCAATGCCGTCGAGGCGGCCGAGCAATGCGGCATCCTGACGATTCCCGATTGTCCCGACCCCGAGCGTCTCGCCCCGGCCCTGGCGGGGCTCGCCCCCGAGCGGCTCCTGGCGTTCTGCGACGAGGACGCGCCGGTGCGCGATCCCGTGCAGGCGCTGCGGGCGGCCGCCGATCCGCAGGTCCCGCCACCGCTCGCCGTGCTGGTCGGTCCGGAGGGCGGCTTCTCGGAGGAGGAGCGTGCGCTGATCCGGGCGCGGCCGAACACCGTCGCGCTCTCCCTGGGACCGCGCATCCTGCGGGCCGACACGGCCGCGGTCGCCGTGCTGGCCCTGGTGCAGGCGGTCCTCGGCGACGCGCGCTGAAGGCAGCCCGGCCCGATCCATGTGTGCCCGCGCACATGAAGGCGTCAGCCCGGACGATTGTTTCCCCGGATCGGACGTGAAGCGGCGCGCCGGCCGAGGCCGCCGCGTTGTGGGTTCCCGGCGGCTCGATTATGTCCCGGAACGGACGCCGCCTGCGCCGCGGGCTCATCGGGGTCGGGGGCGGGTGTCCGCCCGGAGCCCGCTCGCGAGAGCGGGTCGATACCGGGTGGATCCGCCGAAGCAGTTCGGCGCGCCCGTTCCAAGGCATAAGTCAGACGCACGGGCAGGCAGCGCATGGCGCGCGACAGCAACGACACCACGCCGCTCACCACGCGCGCCGAACTGATCGAATGGTTCGCGGCGGGCGAGAAGCCGCGCGCCCGCTTCGCGATCGGCACCGAGCACGAGAAGATCCCGTTCTACCGGGAGAGCCGGGCGCCCGTCCCCTATGACGGGGATCGCGGCATCCGGGCCCTTCTGGAGGGCCTTGCCGGCGAGACGGGCTGGGAGCCGATTGTCGATCTCGGCAACATCATCGGCCTGTCGGCGGAGGCGGGCGGTGCGATCTCGATCGAGCCCGGTGGCCAGTTCGAGCTGTCCGGCGCCGCGCTGCCCGACGTGCACGCCACCGCCGCGGAACTCGCCACGCATCTCGCCGCCACGAAGCGGGTGGCCGATCCCCTGGGAATCGGTTTCCTGACGCTGGGCATGAGTCCGAAATGGCGCCGGGACGAGACCCCGGTCATGCCCAAGAGCCGATACCGGATCATGGCCGGTTACATGCCGAAGGTCGGATCGCTCGGCCTCGACATGATGCTGCGCACCGCCACGGTGCAGGTGAATCTGGATTTCGCCTCCGAGGGCGACATGGTGCGCAAGATGCGCGCATCCCTGGCGCTGCAGCCGGTGGCCACCGCGCTCTTCGCCAACTCCCCCTTCACCGACGGCCGGCCGAACGGCTTCCTGTCGCGCCGGTCCGAGATCTGGCGCGACACCGATGCCGATCGGACGGGGATGCTGCCCTTCGCCTTCGATGCCGGGTTCGGTTACGAGGCCTATGTCGACTGGCTGCTCGACATGCCGATGTACTTCGTCAAGCGGGGCGACACCTACCACGACGTGTCGGGCGCCTCGTTCCGTGACCTGATGGCCGGCAAGCTGCCGCAGCTGCCCGGAGAGTTCGCGACGGTTTCGGACTGGGCCAATCACGCCTCCACCGCCTTCCCCGAGGTCCGGCTGAAGCGTTTCCTGGAGATGCGCGGCGCCGATGTCGGCGATTCCGGCATGATCGCCGCCCAGGCCGCTTTCTGGGCGGGCCTCCTCTACGACGAGGCGGCCCTCGACGCGGCCCTCGACCTCGTGAAGGGGTGGAGCCCGGCCAATCGCGAGGCTGCGCGGGCCACCGCACCGCGCCTCGGGCTCGCGACTCCGGTGGCCAACACCACCCTCGGCGCGGTCGCCGCCGAGGCCCTGGCGATCGCCCGGTCGGGTCTGCGGGCACGGGGCCGCCGCGACGCCGAGGGGCGGGACGAGACCATCTACCTGCAGCCTCTCGAGGCCATCGTCGCGGCCGGCCGGACGCGGGCAGAGGATCTGCTCGCCGATTACGAGGGCCGCTGGGGCGCCTGCGTGCGGCCGGCCTTCGCCGAATGCGTCTTCTGACGCCTCTCTGATCGACCGACGCACCGGGCGCGAATCACGTCCAGAGCGTGCTATTGGAACGTTCCAGCAGGGCGTTTTGCCGCTGGAGGATCGTACCATGACCCGTGTCACCGCCGTCATCCTTCTGGCGATGGCTTCCTTGCCGGCGAGCGGGGGCGCAGGTCAGGCGGCCGATCTGGCACGGTTCGAGGTTCCAGGCCCGGCGCCGGGCCCCGGCCGCTGGCATTACGGGGCGGGCGGACGCATTGCCGGAACCGTGGCGGCCCGTGGGCGTCCGCAATACAGCTACTATGGCGAGTACGGTTATCCCGCACCCTTCGGTTACGGCTATGCCTACGCGCTGGTGCCGAGCCACGGCTTCGACTACGGCTATTCCGGTCCACGCTATGTCTGGTCTGCACCAGACAGCTATTACGGGCCTGCCTTCGGTTATTACGAATGGTGAGCGGATCCGCTGGCTTCGCGGGCCGGCGATGCCTATGACGCGCCGGGTGCCGGTCGCTCTGCCGGTCGCTGCGCCGGTTCGGGAGCTTGCGGCGTGCGGGACGAAGATCCGGATTGCGTCGATCTCGACCTCAGCGGGCTGAAATGCCCCCTCCCGGTCCTGCGCACGCGCAAGGCCCTGCGAAGCCTTCCTGCCGGCCGCACGCTGGTGGTGACGTGCACGGATCCGCTGGCTGCCCTCGACATCCCGAATCTCGTGCGGGAGGAGGGCGCGCGCCTCGACGCTGTCGAGCGGCGCGCGGAACGCCTGCGCTTCCGCATCACCGTGTCCGCAAGGCCGCCGCATTCCTGAACGATCCGTGAGCCTTCCAGGGGCAAGGCAGGATCGGTATGGCACCGCGGATCGGGGGCGTGCGCCTCGTGCACGACGGTTGGGCGCGCTACCTCGTGGCCGAGGTGATGCAGGAGGACGGAACCCGCCTCACGCGGGAGATGGAGGATCACGGCCGGGCGGTCGCGGTGCTGCCTTACGATCCGGAGCGGCGGGTCGCCACGCTGGTCTCGCAGTTCCGGGCGCCGGTCCTCTACTCGGGGGGACCGCCGAGCCATATCGAGGTCCCGGCCGGCCTCCTCGACGAGGGCGCCTCGGAGGACGAGGCACGGCGCGAGGCCCTGGAGGAGACGGGGTTGCGCCTGGGGTCGCTCGACTTCGTCGCCAGCGCCTGGTCGATGCCGGGCATCTCCACGGAGCGGATGGACCTGTTCCTCGCCGCCTACGGCGAGGCCGACCGGACCGGAAGCGGCGGCGGCCTCGCCGCGGAGGGCGAGGCCGTGGCGGTGCATGAGATCCCGCTGCCGGAGCTGGCCGCCATGGGCCGCCGCGGCACGATCACCGATATGAAATCGCTGACGCTGCTGTTCGCGCTCCAATTGCGGCGGCCGGACCTCTTCGAGGCGACGCGCTGAGATCAGCCGGCGCGCCGCCCCATCTGCTCCCGCATCGCGAGGCCGATGAAGCGCCAGGACTTGATGAAGTAGCGGCGGAACAGCCGCCGCGGCGCCTGCAGGAACCGGTAGATCCATTCGAGGCCGAGACGCTGCATCAGCTGGGGCGCGCGCGGCAGGAACCCGGCCGCGACGTTCAGGGCGTCGCCGACGCAGAACACCACCGGTTCACCGAGCGTCTGGCCGTGCCGATCCACCCAGATCTCGGATTTGGGCGCGCCCACACCCATCACCAGCAGTGTCGTACCGTGGGCGCGGATCCGCTCCGCCAGCGCGCGGCTGTAGGCCGCATCGTGCTCGAAGCCGAAGGGCGGGACTGCGCTGGCTACGGCGCCGGCCGGAAGGCCCGCCGTCTGCAGGCGAAGGGCCAGGGCGTCCGCCGCATCCTTGCGGGCGGAGACGAAGAAGACCCGCTGCGCGAAGGCCGGCGGATCGGCGAGGACGCAGCCGAGGAGATCGTGCCCGGTGATCCGGTGCACGGGCCGGCGACAGGCCCTCCGGGCCAGCCAGACCAGCGGCATCCCGTCGAGGGTCCTGGCCGCAGCACGCGCGTAGGCCTCGCGAAAGGGGGCATTCTCGCTGAGCTGGACGACATGATCGACATTCGCCGTGACGATCATCCGGGGCCGGCCGTCTCGCCGGGCCGCGACGGCGGCCACGAGGGCCGCGACGGGTCCGGTGTGAAACTGGTATCCGAAGAGTTCGACGGTCGCCTCCGCCTGCGGCGACCCGGACGCCGCGCAGGCGGGGCCGCTCACCGTGTGTGCTTCCCCGCGGACCGGATCCATGGCGCCGAGGTAGAGGCTCATCTCTCCGATGTCACGCATCGGCGGCCCGGAAGCTGGTCGCCGGCCGAGTGGCGGCGCGCAGGGTGCGGCGACGGTCGCTGTCGGCGCCGAGGAGCAGGGCGATGCCGCCGCCGAGCAGCAGGCCGAGGATCAGGGCCACCGGCAGGACGATCTTGGGCGACGGCGGGAAGGTCCGCTGGCGCGCGGGTGTCGCGGCCGAGATGATGCGGACGTTGGTGGTGTTGAGCCGCTCCTGCTCGCTCGCCTCGCGGGCGCGCTTCAGGTAGGCCTCGTAGATGCCGCGGCGGGCCTCAAGAGTCCGCTCCAGTTCGCGCAGGCCGACATAGGCCCGGTCGCTGCTCGCCGTCTCGGTCTTCACCCGGTCGAGATTCGTCCGGATCGCCGCCTCGCTCGCGGCGGCGCGGTCGTAATCCTTCTGGGTCGTCTCGATGATCCGCTCCTTCTCGCGCTGGATCAGGCGCTGCAGGTCGCGCTGCTGGGCGTATTGCTCGGCCATGGCCGGGTGGCGTTCGCCGAGGCGGGTGGCGAGCTCCGCGGTGTTGCGGGACAGCGTGGCGTATTGCTGCCGCAGAGCCTGCATCTCCAGGGATTGCAGCATCTCCGGCAAAGCGGTGCTGGGATCCGACGAGCGCATCCGGCGCGCCTGATCGAGGCGCGACTTCGCCTCGGCGGTCTTGATCGAGGCGGTGACGAGCTGCTGATTGAGGTCGCCGAGCTGCTGGTCGGTGAGCAGGCGGGCGCTGGCCGCCACGAGCTTGTGATC
>NZ_BACT01000607.1:0-2207 GCF_000333255.1 Methylobacterium sp. B1
GATGCCAGAAGGCACAAAACCGGTTCACCGCAATCCTGAGCGTCGCCGCTTTCGGCGCGCTGGGCTTCGGCGCCGCCCAAGCCCGCGATCAGGGCAACTATGCCCAGGCCGAATGGGCGCAGGACTACGCTTCACCCGCCGGCATGCAGGTGCAGCGCGAGACGGTTCCGATCCTCTCGCCGCAGACCGTGACGTCCACCGAGCAGATGGTGGAGCGCTACAAGGACATCGTCGCCCGCGGCGGCTGGCGTCAGGTTTCCGGCGCCGACCATCTGCGGGTCGGCTCGCGCGGCCCGGCCGTGGCGGCCATCCGCCAGCGCCTGATCGTCACCGGCGACCTCGATCCGGCCGCCGGTGGCTCGGGCGTGTACGATTCGTACGTCGCCGCGGGCGTGAAGCGGTTCCAGGCCCGTCACGGCCTCAGCCAGACCGGCGCGATGACGATGGCCACCCAGCAGGCCATGAACGTCCCGGCCGAGGTGCGCCTCCGCCAGCTCGAGATCAACGTCGTGCGCCTGCGCTCCTACTCGGGCGATCTCGGCCGGCGCTTCGTGATCACCAACATCCCGGCCGCGCTCGTCGAGACGGTCGAGAACGGTCAGGTCGTCACGCTCCACGCCGCAGGCGTCGGCAAGATCGACCGCCAGTCGCCGATCATGAACACCAAGGCGACGCAGATCAATTTCAACCCGACCTGGACGGTCCCGGCTTCCATCGTGAAGAAGGACCTGATCCCGAAGATGCAGAAGGATCCGAACTACCTCACGGACAACAAGATCCGGATCCTGTCGAACGGCTCCGAGATCTCGCCGAAGTCGGTGAACTGGTTCTCGGATGAGGGCACCCGCTACACCTACCGGCAGGATTCGGGCGCCGACTTCAACTCGATGGGCATCGTCCGCATCAACATCCCGAACCCCTACGGCGTGTTCATGCACGACACGAACACCAAGGGCGTGTTCGGCGACGACTTCCGCTTCATCTCGTCGGGCTGCGTGCGCGTGCAGAACGTGCGCGAGTACATCACGTGGCTGCTGAAGGACACGCCCGGCTGGGACCGCCAGAAGGTCGAGGAAGCGATCGAGAGCGGCAAGCGCGTCGACGCCAACATCGCCCAGCCGGTGCCGGTCTACTGGACCTACATCACCGCCTGGTCGACCCCGGACGGCATCGTCCAGTTCCGCGACGACATCTACAAGCGCGACGGCGTGAACGTCCCCTCGACCATCGGCGCACCGACCCCGGTCGCCAGCGCCGAGCCGATGCCGCAGACCTTCGAGCCCGGCGACGAAGAGTAGTCGTTCCGCGGGCGCCAGCCGCCTCCGGCGGCACCCGCCCATCGAACACGATCCGAGGCCCGCACCTCCGCCGAGGCGCGGGCCTCGTGCGTTCGGAGCCGCTTCTGTCATCCGGAAGTCAAACGCGTCTGCTTGGCCGCGGAGGCTGCGTCCCGGAGCCGGTTGCCGGCCTCCCGCGAGACGACGCGCCGCGAAGCCGTGCAGGAGCCATCCATGTCGCGCGATACTCAACCCGGAGGCCTGACCCGCCGGAGCACCATGGCGGGCGCCGCCGCCCTGGGCCTCGTCGCGGGCCGGGCCGGCGCGCAGGAGACCGCCGAGGCCACCGGGATCGTCTCCGCGCGCGATGCGGCCGGCGGGGACCCGGCTCCGTTGCCGGGTGTGCTGGTGTCCAACGGTCGCGAGGTCGTGCGCACGGACGATCAGGGCCGCTACCGCCTGCCGATGTCGGGCGACGGGGCGGTCTTCGTGATCAAGCCGCCGGGCTACGCCCTGCCGCGCGACGCCGACAACGTGCCGCGCCATTCCTACATCCACCAGCCCGGGGGCACGCCCGCCGAGCTGGGCCTGCGCTATCGCGGGCTCGCGCCCACCGGGCCGCTCCCGGCCTCGATCGACTTCACCCTGACCCGCGTGGACGAGACGACGGACTTCGACGTCGTGCTGTTCACCGATCCCCAGCCCGAGAGCCGGTTCGAACTCGACCATGTGCGGGACACGGCGGTCGCCCGCGCCATGGCGATCCCGGCGGCCTTCGGCCTGACCACCGGCGACGTGCTGTTCGACGACCTGTCGCTCTACTGGCGATCCAACCGCATCGTCGGGCGGATCGGTCTGCCCTGGTACAATCTGCCGGGCAATCACGATCTCAACATGCAGGCGCCGGACGCGCGCTACAGCCGCGAGACG
>NZ_BACT01000606.1:0-5090 GCF_000333255.1 Methylobacterium sp. B1
GACCGTCTGGATGCGGAGATTGCCCGTGTCCGCCGGCACGGCGCCACCTTCGCGCTGTTCTGCCTGGACATCGACCGCTTCAAGGCCGTGAACGACACCCACGGCCACTCGGTCGGCGACGCGCTGCTCCGGATCGTCGCAGCCCGACTTCAGGCCGTCATCCGCACGGAAGACATGCTGGCGCGGATCGGGGGCGACGAGTTCGTGATCATCCAGACCGAGGCCGAGCAGCCCGAGAGCGCTTCCGCCCTCGCCGAGCGCCTGATCGGCACCGTGGAGCAGCCCATCGAGCTCCAGGAGCATACCCTCTCGGTGAGCCTCAGCGTCGGGATCGCCCTGGCACCCGCCGACGGCCACGATCCGCTGAGCCTCTACAACAGCGCGGACCGCGCCCTGTACCGTGCGAAGGCGCAGGGCCGGAACACCTTCCGATTCGCGGGCTGAGGCCTCAGGCGATCAGCCCTCGGCCATCCGGAACGCCATCCGCAGCAGGCCCTGCTGCTGGGCCACCGGGCTCTCGACGGGGACCGGGGTCGGCCGGTCCTCGGCGATCAGCGCGTCGAGGTGCAGGATGCGGCTGTGCAGGCGCCGGGCGCGCACGATCAGCTGCTGGAGGCGCATCGGCAGCAGGTTGAAATCCTGCTGCTTCGGCGGCTCCGCCGTGCCGAGCTTGACGCGGTGCTTCTCCTGAAGGGCCTCCGCCGGGGTCATCTCGCCTTCGGCGACCGCGCGCTGCACCAAGAGCCACGAGGCGATCTGCATCAGCAGCGTGGTCAGGCGCATGCTCTCGGCCGCGTAGCTGAGGGTCGCGTCGCGGGAGACCAGACGCGACTCGTCGCGGCCTTCGCCGTCGAGATAGGCGGCGGTCTCCTCGACCAGGGTCATCCCGTCGCGGAACAGCGCCTTGAAGGCGTCCGAGTTGACGTAGGACCTGCCGAAATCGATCCAGTCCTGATCGTCCCGAAACGTGACATCGAAGCCGTTCATCTGCCTCTCCTGTGCCGTCCGACGGCCCGGCTCGTTCCGATCCGGGACGCTCCGTCCTTGGCTTTCGGACGACACCGCAATCCTAGCGCCGATTGGCCCGAACAGCAGGGTTCATGTTTTTTTAACCTTAACCCGCCGTCCGGTGCCTGGAGAAGGGTTGGGAGAAGGGTTTCGGGTCCGGCGGCGGAGAACGCCTCAGAACGCGGCCCGGATCCCGCCGAAGACGCTGCGGCCGCTGCCGGGATAGAACGCCGCCAGCGCGCCCGCTCCGCCGGCCGTCGCGGCGGCGTTTGCGACCACGGCGATGTCCGAGACGTAGCGGGCATTCGTGAGATTGCGGGCATCCACGAACAGGGCGACGCCGTCGGCGAAATCGATGCCGGCCTCGACGCCGAGCAGGGCGTAGCCCGGCACCCGCAGGGTGTTGGCGTGATCCGCGAAGGCGCCCTGCGGGACCCAGTCGAGCGACGGCGCGACGTGGAAGCCGCTCGGGTGCCGGTAGCTCAGGACCGTCCGCAGCACGTCCGCCGGGATCCCGGCGATGCGGTTGTTGCCGAAGACCGGGTCGCCGACGAATCGGAAGTCGTTGTGGGTCCAGATCTGGGTCAGGCTGACCCCGTCGCCGGTCCCGGCGAGATCGCGGACGAGGTCCAGGGTGACGGCCGCCTCGACGCCCTGGTGGACGGAGCGGGGCGTGTTGAAGGTGGCGGCCGGGATGTTGAGGCCGGGATTGGTCGCGAAGTTGATCAGCTCGTCGCGCAGGTCCGACCGATAGAGCGTCACGTCGAAGGCGAGGCGGCCGAAGCGCCCGCGGGCGCCGGCCTCGTAGGTCCAGGCGCGCTGCGCCCGCAGGGGTACGAAGGTGGTGCTCAGGAGGTTCTGCTGAACGAGATCGGAGAAATCCGGCACGTCCCGGGACCGGACGACGTCGCCGAAGACCTGGATGTCGGGCCGCGGCTGCCACAGCAGGCCGACCTTCGGGTTGAGCCCCTCGTAGGTCACATCGGCGAAGCGCGGCCTCGGGTTGCCCGGCAGGCCGCCCTTGTCGCTGAAGGTCCGGTTCGACGAGAACGCCTTCGCGCCGGTCATCAGCGCCACGTCCGGCAGGAACCAGAAGCGGTTCTCGCCATAGGCCTCGACGCTCGACGCGCTTTGGAGGGAATTCAGCGTCTGCGCCCCCCGCTGTCCGCGGACATTGACGAATTGCAGCGCGGAGTTCTGGCCCGCGAAGGCGCGCAGCCCGAGGACGACGTCGTCGCGGAAGCCGCCGAGATCGAAGGTCCCGGCCCAGTGCGGGCTGATCCCGTAGGTCCAGCCATCCTGGTCGATCGCCTGGAAGATCGGATGGTACAGGCTCTTGTGGATCGCCCAGGTGTCGACGTCGAGCTTGCCCACGTCGAGGAGGAACGAGGTGCGGTTCGCGATGCGCTCCGTCTCGACCTTGCGGGACTGGTTGCCCGTGATGGCGGCGGGATTGGCCAGCGTCGGCGTCGTAAGGCTTTGGCCGAGGGTCAGGGTGCCCGGGAGCTTCTGGTCGGTGAGATAGGTGCCGAGATAGAAGCGGGTCTCGATGTCGGGGGCGATCCGGTAGCCGATATTGACGTTGAAGTTCTTCGTGGCCTGCGCCTCGTGGGCACGGAACCCGTCGGAATTGGTCAGCGTCGCGTTGACCAGCACGTCGAGCGGCCCGTCGATGCGGGACATCTGGGCCTGCTCGCGGATCGTGCCGAAGCTGCCGCCATCGACCCGCAGGATGTTGGGCGCCAGCGCCGTGTAGGCCGTGGGCGTCACGACGTTGACGGCGCCGCCCAGGGTCGTTGCCCCGAAGGTGAGGGCGTTGCCGCCCTTGTAGACCTCCACCGAGCGCAGGGCGAGCGGATCGACCTGATAGAAGTCGCCGCTCCCGTCCGCGAGGTTGAGCGGGATCCCGTCCTGCAGCAGCTCGATGGCGCGCAGGTGAAAGGCGCGGGCGATGCCGGAGCCGCGGACCGACAGGCGCAGCTCCTGCCCGTAGCGCTCCTGCACGTAGACGCCCGGCACGTCCTTGAGCACGTCGCGGAGCGTGTTGGCATAGCGGTCCTGGAGCGTCGCGGCGTCGACGAAGGCCACGGACCCGACGGTTCCCGCGAGGGCGGCCCGCTGGCGGTCGACGCTCGGCACCGAGAGCGAGCCGCGGGTCTCGCCCGACGGCGCGTCCGTCGCGGCGGCGCCGACGACGCTGAGTTCGGACAGGGTGACCGAGGCGGCCGATGACTGAGGTTGCGCTGCGGCCGGCGTCGCGCAGGCGGAGAGGAGGAGCGCGGCGCGTCGGCCGGCCCGGAACAGGCGGGGCATGGGGCAGAATCCGTGTCTGATGATCGGGGGCGGGCGGCGATCGGTCAGACGACGGGTGGGGCGCGGGCTCCGAGACCGGGACGTGGCGGCGCCCGCGGGAAAGCGACGCGCTGCGGCCGCGGGCCGGCGGCCGCGACCGGACGGGCGAGGGGGACGGCCGTCACGGTCGAGGGCGCGGGGAGGGTCGCTGGCCCCGCCGCGTGACAGGCGACGCAGCAATCCCCGTGGTGATGAGCCGGCAACTGCTTGCCGGCCGGTGCCCGATCTGTCTGGCCGCCATCGTCGAGGCACAGGATGTGGTCCGGTCCCGCATTGGCCGAGGCGATGCCGCCGAGGATGCCCTGCAGCGCCAGGGCGTAGAGGGCGAGGAACGCCACGACCCGAGCGCATGCACGGACCGACCGTGCGGGAACGTCCCGACGATCCGCGCGGCCGCGCAGGCCGGGCGCCGTGGCGGCCCGGCCTCGTGGGTTCTCCCTTCTCACGTCGGTCGCCCGGCGGCCGATGCTCCCTGTCGGGCGGCTAGTGCTGGTGCTGATGCTGGCCGCTCGGCGCGCCCGCGCCGATCGGGGCCACCGTGAAGGTCACCGGCACGGCGCCCGCCCGCTGGAAGGTGAGCGTCCCCGCGACGGTCTCGCCGGCCTTCGGCGCGCCGGTGAGACCCTCGAACATCAGGTGGTAGCCGCCGGGCTTGAGCTCCACGGTCTCGCCGGGCTTGATCGTCAGGCCGTCCGAGACCGGTGCCATCTTCATGACGCCGCCCTCCATCGACATGGAGTGGATGTCGCTGCTCTTGGCAAAGGGCACCGTCGCGCCCGTGAGCGTGTCGGGCGTGCTCCCGGTATTGGTGATGCGCACATACCCGCCCGCGACCTTGGCGCCGTTCGGCGTGGCGCGCAGCCACGGCGTCTCGATCGTCAGGTCCCCGGCCTTCACGGTCGAGCCGGCGGCGGGCGTCGCCGCGGCCGGTGCGCCGCCGGCCTGAGCCACCTGGACGATCCGGAAGGACGGTGCCGCCGCCTTCAGGTCATGGGCGTCCTGGCCGGCCTTGGGGATCTCCGACCAGGAATAGCCGCCCTCCGAGCAATCCTGCTGGACCGGGACGTAGACGGTCGCGCCGGGCTCGAACGTGCCGGCCACCTGCGCCAGGAACGTGAACTCGTCGACTTGGTCGTCCGGCAGGGAGCCGCCGCTCCAGGTGATCGCCGTTACGCCCTCAGAGGCCGTGCCGTGATGGGTCGCGTAGGTCTTGGCGTAGGGGCCGCGCGTCATGGCGAGGGTCCAGCCGGGCTTCGGCATCGGCTTGGCGCCGACGAGGCCCTCCGGGATGCTGACGCTCACGCGGGTGGTCGGCTTGCCGTTGCAGCCGTGCATGATCTGGACGACGCCGCGATACGCGGCGCCGGGGGCGGCCTGCTTGCGTTCCAGCACTGCGTGAGCCTGCGCCGCGGAAGCGAGCAGCCCGAGGCCGAGGGCGGCCGAGACAAGGGTCTTCATGGGAGTACATCCGTCCTGAGGGATCCGAGAGGTGGTGATCGCTCAGGCGGTCGGCGGCCCCCGGGGGGAGGCAATTGTGCCGGGCGGGGCGCGGGCGCCGATGCTGCCGGTGAGGGGCCAGGCCGGATGAAGATCCGCGGCCGCGGCCCACCGGAGTGCGGTCACGGCCGGTCGCGGCGGAAGCGCCGGCCCGGTGGCCTGGGCCGCCGTGCAGCAATCGCCATGGCGGTGGGGAACGGGCGCTCCCGGTATGGCCCCCGCGTCGAATGTGC
>NZ_BACT01000605.1:0-13119 GCF_000333255.1 Methylobacterium sp. B1
TCCTGCATCCGGGGGGTCCGTCCGCGCCCCCGGGTCCGCGCCCGGTTCCTGCCCCGTTCCCCTGCCCTTCGCCGTCGCGATCCGAAGGCGTGCGGGTCGAATTGCGACATTCCGAACGCCGAGAGGTCGAGCTTCGACGGGTCAATCTTGGGGAAACGGAACATGGGGAGGATCCTCATACGGCGTGGTTCGGGTGGAGATTCCGCGCGACCGGGGCGCGGACGGTCAGGTGGTCCGGTCGGCCAGTGCCGCCTTGACGGCGGCGCTGGCCTGGAAGGCACCCAGGACCTGCCGAGAAGCGGACGGCGGAGGCCACCGCCATGGCCACGTTCGACGCCGCGTTCGCGCAGCGCCATCGCGCCGCGTTCGCCGAGATCCACCGTAGGATCGGGCTCGATTACCTGATCCTCGATTGCGCGGAGAGCACGGACGGCCGGCTGCTGATCTTCGAGGCGGATACCGGGATGGTCGTCCACGACATGGATCCCGTGGACCTGTTTCCCTACAAGCTGCCGCAGATGCGCAGGGTGTTCTCCGCTTTCCAGCAGGCCGTCCGCGGGCGCGCTGAGACGCGCCCCGCCTAGGACGCGCACGGTCGGGCATTCACGCCCTTTCCGAAGCGGGCGGGCCCCGATCCAGGCCTTGCGGGAGTTCGAACGGCGGACAGGGCCGCCCTGTCACCAGGGGATGCGGCCGAAGCGGTCGATCAGCCGCTGATACTCGGCGTCGCTCTCGACTTTCGACGTCCCGCCCTGTCCGACATCCGAGGTTCCGGAGCCGGGATGCACCAGACGGCACACCAGCGGCAGGATGAAGCCGTGGCGCACGAGGTGCGTGTTGGGGCCGCCGAACCGAAGCACGTTGGCGAGCCACGGGCGGACCTGAACGGCGTTCTCGAGAGTGCCGGGCGCCGTCGCCTCGACGAGGTGGGCGCGGCGCAGGCCGGTCTCGGCGAGGCGGCCGAGCCATTCGTTGTCGTAATGCCATTTCGAGGCGGGGTTGATCGCGCCGACCTGCGCGAAGGTGGACCGACGCATCAGCCAGCCCGACGGCGTCGGGAAGTCGTTGATCCGGACGACCTCACCGGCCTCGTCCGTCTCGACCTGGGTCGAGGAGACGAAATCGAAGCTGTTCAGGGTCCGAAGCGCGAAACCGAGATAGGGCGGCAGCCAATGGTCGTCGTCCTCCAGGAAGCCGACGAAGTCCCAGCTTTCATCGACGGCCCGGATGGCCGCGTTCAGGGCGGGGATCTGCCCCTTGCGCTCGCCGCGCACGAAGGTGATCTGCGGATGCGCGGCGAGCCGCGCCGGGATCTCGGTCTCGGGGTCGGTCCCGACGAAGAAATGGATCGTCGCCGGCCTGTCGAGTTCCTGGCTGTTCGCGCTCTCGACCGCGTGTTCCAGAAAGTACTGGCCGGATTTGCCGGCCAGAGTCGAAGGTTTCATCCGGGACGGCGTGATGATCGCAATCCGCATTCCCACGCCTCATCGTTTGGAGCGCAGCTCGCGGAAGCGCGGCGCGCAGTTGCGTCGCGGCCGATCGGATTGCCGGCCGTCACTCAGAGCTTGAAGGACTGTTCGCCGATATGTCCGAGTTCCTTGCTCAGATACGGATCGCACCAGATCCGGTAGCCGGCTGCACGGACTCGGTCGCTGAAGTCGAAGTCCTCGCCGATGTTCACCCCGGCCTCCTCATCGACGCGGAACCGGAAATACGGCCGCTTGAGGCTTTCGAAGACGGTCGATTTGATCAGCAGGAAGCCGGTGGGGATTCGAGCCATCTCCAGCAGGCCCTTGGGGGCGTCGGCCGGCTGCTCCGGCAGGATTTCGCCGAGGAAATGGAAGGGCGCCGTGCGCCGGGAATAGGTCGCGCCGATGATGTCGACCTGCCGCACCAGCAGTTTGAGCAGGGCGTCCTTCGGGAAGGTCATGTCGCTGTCGATGAACAGGACGTATTCCGCATTGTGTTTCTGCGCGTATTCCAGGCCCAGGTTTCGCGCGTCGGCGACGATCGATGATTTCCCGACCACGATCGACATCGGCATCTCGCCGAGGGAATGCATCATGGATCCGAGGCTGACGGCGAAATCCGCGTGGACCATGGTCCCGCAGGGGATCGCGATCGCCACATGGGGAAATTTCGTCGGCGCGGAGGGGGCCGGGTCGCCAACATCACCGGACGCTTGAGCGATCACAGTTGAGCTCCGTACTAGGGTGTGCCCCATTTCCCTTCGCCTGCCACGCCGGATCGAGACCGGCCGGGCAGGCACCACAGAATTGGCGAGCGCCGTCGGTTATGGCCGCGGATGGTTAATGGATCTTGAACGGCGCCGTCTTCCATCAATACTTAATGGATTTCGATGGCGATTCATTAAGGATCACTTCGGTCGACTTGAGTGTCGACAATCGGATTAACCCCCACGAAACATCTGGAGCGCGATTACTGGCGTGCCCGAGAAACGGGCGCATCAAATCAGAAAGATACCACCCATGTCCTCCATCACCCTGTCGGCCGCCACGCGTCAGAACCTGCTCTCCCTGCAGGATACCGCCCAGCTGATGGCGACCACGCAGAACCGCCTCGCCACCGGCAAGACGGTCAACTCCGCCCTCGACAACCCGACCAACTTCTTCACCTCCCAGTCCCTCGACGCCCGGTCCTCGAGCCTGAACACCCTGCTCGACGGCATCTCCAACGGCGTCCAGTCGATCCAGGCCGCCAACCAGGGCATCACCTCGATCCAGAAGCTGGTCGATCAGGCCAAGTCCATCGCCAACCAGGCCCTCTCGACCCAGCTCTCCACCACCGGAACCGCCGCCAACGCCTACAGCGCCAGCACCGCCTCCCAGACGGTGCTCCTGACCATCAACGGCACCTCCGTGTCGGCCAACGTCGCCGCCTCGTCGAGCATCAGCGCCACCGTCGCGGCCCTGAACTCGGCGGTCAGCTCGGCGTCGACCTCGTCCAGCGGCTCGTTCGGCGCAGGCGCGATCTTCTCGATCGACAGCACCGGCACGAAGATCGTCCTGAACGCCCAGGCCGACGTGGAGTTTCAGAACTCCGGCAGCCAGACGGCGCTCGGCTTCACCGCGTCGAGCACCACCGCCTCGACCTACGGCACCGCCGCCACCACCGTCGTCTCCAGCGACCTCTCGGTCTCCGGCGTGTCGCAGCGCGCCTCTCTGGCGAGCCAGTACAACAACCTGCTCAACCAGATCACGCAGCTCGCCGGCGATGCCAGCTACAACGGCGTCAACCTCATTGCCGGCAAGGGCAATGACATGAACATCAAGTTCAACGACACCGGCAGCTCGACCCTGAACGTCGCCTCGGTGGATGCCACGGCCAGCGGCCTGGGCCTGTCGTCGATCACCAACTCGAACAGCACGGCCAGCCAGAACGGCCTCGGCAACTTCCTGTTGAACTCGGACGTCAACAAGACCCTGTCGACCCTCACGAGCGCCGGCAACGCGCTGAGCTCCGCGGCGAGCGCGCTCGGCTCGAACCTGTCGGTCGTGCAGAACCGCCAGGACTTCTCCAAGCAGCTGATCAACGTGCTGCAGACCGGCTCGGCCAACCTGACCAACGCCGATCTCAACCAGGAAGCGGCCAATTCCCAGGCGCTGTCGACCCGGCAGTCGATGGGCATCTCCGCCCTGTCCCTGGCCAACTCCGCGCAGCAGGGCGTCCTCCAGCTCCTGCGCTAAGCGGCACGCGGTTCAAAACGACGGCCGGCCAGGGTTCCTGGCCGGCCGTTTTCGTTTGGGCGCGATCGGGTGGATTGACCGGACGGACGAGATGCGGATCCGCTCCGTCCGCTCTCGCAACGGCCAACCGCCCATCGAGCCCGGACCCGGCATGTCCGCGGCTTCGGCCGCAATCCACATCGCGATCACGCGATCCCGCACGGTCCCGGTTGCACCTGCCATCGCCATCCGCTCCAGGTGGCGAAGGTCTCCGTCGGCCCGTGCACGGCACCCTGAACCCGGCGCTCGCACAGCATCGAAGCCGACGGACCGATCGCCGTGATCCAAAGCGTGATACGCCCGCAGGCTTGCCAAGCTTGACCATATGCGCCAGCCTCTACGCAGTTCATACGGATCGATCCGAGCCGGAGCGCCGATGCTGGTGAATCACGAGCGCCGCCTTCTCATCCGAGCAGCCGAGACTCTGGGACACCGGATTGCGGTCTGCAGACAGGCGAACGCGTCCTGGCCCGGCGACCACAGCCGGCTCCTCGCGCTCGAAAGCACCGGTCATCTCCGACGGGTCGACCATTGCGAAGACTCGGAGGGTACGGTCGCCGTCTGGCAGATCACCCCGGCCGGACTGGTCCAGCTTCAGATGCTGACGTCGGGAGCTCACTGATGGCGTCCATCAAGATCCGTGCAACCGATGACGGGACCTTCGTGGTCTATCGGAATGGCGCGGTCGTGGCCTCTGGTCTGACCCGCTGGCAGGCCGAGCGCTGCGCCACAGTGCTCGGCTGGATCGCGCAGGGTCATTGAGGCCGCAGCCACAGCCCTTCGCCGCCCCCGCCTCTGCACGGATTCTGTCGGCCCGGGCGCCCTCCGCAATCGGCGAAATCTATTCCAAGCGAAATCGGCGCCTGATCCGGGCCTCCCCGCTGCAATGTCGTCGATGGCCTCGAACGCGCGCATCGCGTGCGGACGTTGACCGATCGGACATCTCCGTGCGGCCGTTCATCCGGGAGGCTCGGACGCCCATCGCTGGCCATGCTGCACGACGTCTTCAGACGAAACGATCGGCGCGCGACGGGCAAGATCGTCGGGAAGATCAGCGAATCGCGGAGTTCTTCGGGTAACGAATTTTTAATCCTCACGGCAGGATCATCCTGCCATGGCCCGGCACATGATCCAGGCCACGTCGATCGGGCGAGGCTCCGATGATCGTGTTGATTGCGGCGGCGATTGCCGGTGGACTCGCGACGGCGGCGATTCTCGCGCCGGTCAGCGGTCTGGCCGCGCTGATCCTCGTGCCCCTCGCGGCCAGTGCGTCGGCCATTTTCGCGGGCATCTCCATCGCGTGGCGCGGCGCTCACGAGGATACCGATCGTCACGGCGGCCGGGCACGGTCCGATGGGATGGCGGTCGCGCCGGTGCGTATCCATCGCTGACGGTCGACTTGATCGTCGCGCCGCTGCGGGGTCGCGCGCCGGGCCGCAGCCTGCCCGCGAGATCGGCACCATTGCCAGGATCGGGGACCAAAGCCCATTCTGCTCGGGATGAGGCCACCCGTCCCCCTCTCCGCGATCCGGATCTTTGAGGCCGCTGCCCGGCGACGCTCGTTCAAAGCCGCAGCCGGCGAATTGAACCTGTCCCCGAGCGCGGTCAGTCACGCCCTCCGCAAGATGGAAGAAGCCCTGGGCGTCGTTCTGTTCGAGCGCGTCGGGCAGGGCATCGTGCCGACGCCGGCCGGTGAGGCGTTGTGCGATCATGTCGGGCGCGCCTTCGCGGAGCTCAACCGCGGCTTCGACCTCGTGGCGAATCGCGGGCCGCAGCTGCTCAGGCTGCACTGCGCGCCGAGCTTCGCCGCGCAGTGGCTCGCCCCGCGTCTCGCCCGGTTCCTCAGCGCCCATCCGGGCTTCGAGGTCCGCCTCGCCGCCGGCATGGATTACGCCCGCTTCATCACCGACGAATTCGACGCCGACATCGTCTACGGACCGCCCCGCGGGGAAGGTCTGCTGCGCATGCCGCTGGGCCCGGAGACGGTGACGCCGCTCTGCGATCCCGCGCGGGCCGCCCGGATCCGCGAGCCGGCCGACCTCCTGGCTCAGACCCTGATCCAAAGCGACAACAAGCAGGTGCGCTGGACGCACTGGTTCGAGCGGAATCAGCTCGCCGCGCAGCCGAACGCGGGAATCCGCTTCGATCGGAGCTTCCTGGCCCTGGCTGCCGCCGCCGACGGGCTCGGTGTCGCCCTGGAATCCACCCGCCTCGCCGAGCGCGAGGTCGCGGCCGGCCGCCTCGTCGCGCCGCTGGCCGGACGGTCTCAGGACATCAGCTACGTCGGTCACCATTTCGTCTGCCCCGCCGATGTGCGCCGGCGCGCCCCGCTGCGGGTCTTCGCGCGGTGGCTGGCCGAGGAACTCGGGATCACGCTGAGTCCCGACCTCGCCTGACGCGGCGACAGGTGACTGGGATTCACCTGCGTGTGCAAATTCCGCGTTTGTCGCGGAGGCAGCGCGTCGGCACTCTCGTCGCAACAAAACAGGCGAGAGGAGACGACGCCGCAGGCCGCTCGATCCAAGGGCTCGGTCCCTGGAATCGCAGCCGCCGGCCGGACGCCCCTTCCGTCACGACGACAGGTCCGATCCCGCGCTGTCGCGGGTCGCCGGGAGGGATCCATGCTGTTGAACGACCGGGTGTGCATCATCACTGGGGCGGCCTCCGCCCGCGGCATCGGCAAAGCCACCGCGCGGCTCTTCGCAAGCCACGGCGCCCGCGTCGCCGTTCTCGACCTCGATGCGGGCCAGGCCGAGGCTGCCGCCCGCGACATCGGCCCGGGCCATATCGGCCTCGCCTGCAACGTCACCGACCGGGCGGCCTGCTCGACGGCAGCGGAGGAGATTATCGGCCGCCTCGGGCGCATCGACGTGCTGGTCAACAATGCCGGCATCACCCAGCCCCTGAAGATCATGGAGATCGGGCCGGAGAACTACGACGCGGTCACCGACGTGAACCTGCGCGGCACGCTCTACATGAGCCAGGCCGTGATCCCGGCGATGCGCGGCCAGGGCTCCGGCGCGATCGTGTGCATGTCGTCGGTCTCGGCCCAGCGGGGCGGCGGCATCTTCGGCGGCCCGCATTACAGCGCCGCCAAGGGCGGTGTGCTGGGCCTCGCCAAAGCCATGGCCCGGGAGCTGGGTCCGGACGGCGTGCGGGTGAACTCGGTGACCCCCGGCCTGATCCAGACCGACATCACCGGCGGCAAGCTCACGCCCGAGCTCAAGGTCGAGATCGCCAAGGGTATCCCGCTGGGGCGCCTCGGCGTGGCGGACGACGTCGCCAATGCCTGCCTGTTCCTCGCCTGCGACCTGTCCACGTACATCACCGGCGCGGTGATCGACGTGAACGGCGGCATGCTGATCCACTGAGGAGGTCGCCATGGCGATCGACGTCCCGACCGAGCGGCCGCGCGCCGGCTCCAACGTGCCGCTGAGCGAGCGCGCCTACCGCATCCGCCGCCACGCCCTGCGCATGGGCGAGGTCCAGGGCCAGGGCTACATCGCCCAGGCGCTCGGCATCGCCGACGTTCTGGCGGTGAGCTACTTCCACGCGCTCACCTACCGGCCCGAGGATCCCGAATGGGAAGGCCGCGACCGCTTCCTGCTGTCGATCGGCCACTACGCCATCGCCCTCTACGCCGCCCTGATCGAGGCAGAGATCCTCCCCGAGGACGAGCTGACGAGCTACGGCGGCGACGACAGCCGCCTGCCGATGTCCGGCATGGCCGCCTACACGCCCGGCATGGAGATCACCGGCGGATCGCTGGGCCACGGGCTCGGCATCGCGGTCGGCATGGCGCTGGGGCTGAAGCGAAAGAACTCGAACAGCTTCATCTACAACCTGTTCTCCGACGGCGAACTCGACGAGGGCTCGACCTGGGAGGCGGCGATGTCGGCCGGCTCGTTCAAGCTCGACAACTTGATCGGCCTCGTCGACGTGAACGGCATGCAGGCGGACGGCGCCTCGCACGGGGTGCTCGATTTCGAGCCGCTGGCGCCGAAGTTCGAGGCCTTCAACTGGTTCGTGCAGCGGGTCGACGGCAACGACATCGACGCGCTGGTCCGGGCCTTCGACGCTGCGCGCCACCATCCGGGACCGCAGCCCCGGATCATCATCTGCGACACCCGCATGGCGAAGGGCGTGCCGTTCCTCGAGGCGCGCGAGCGCAACCACTTCCTGCGGGTCGAGCCGGACGAGTGGCAGCGGGCCCTGGCGATCCTGGATGAAGGGAGGGTGCGGTGAGACGCTCCAAATACGAGAAGCCCGCCCCCCGCACCGGCGGCGGCGCCAAGACCTCGGCCATGATCGCCTCGCTCGCCGCCCCCGGACAGCGCACGAAGGCCGCGCCCTTCGGCCACGCCCTGGTCGAGCTCGCCGAGACCCGGCCCGACATCGTCGGCCTCTCGGCGGACCTGTCGAAATACACGGACCTGCACATCTTCGCGCAGGCCCATCCCGAGCGGTTCTACCAGATGGGGATGGCCGAGCAGCTCCTCATGAGCGCCGCCGCGGGCTTGGCTCGTGAGGGGTTCACGCCCTTCGCCACCACCTACGCGGTCTTCGCGGCGCGGCGCGCCTACGACTTCATCTGCCTTGCGATCGCGGAGGAGAATCTCGACGTCAAGATCGCCTGCGCCCTGCCCGGCCTGACCACCGGCTACGGCCCGAGCCACCAGGCGACGGAGGATCTCGCGATCTTCCGCGGGATGCCGAACCTCACGATCATCGACCCCTGCGACGCCCACGAGACCGAGCAGGTCGTCCCCGCCATGGCGGCCCATAAGGGGCCGGTCTATCTGCGGCTCCTGCGCGGGAACGTGCCCCTGGTGCTCGACGAGTACGGCTACCGGTTCGAGTTGGGGAAGGCCAAGACGATCCGCGACGGCCGCGACGTCCTGGTGATTGCGTCGGGCCTGATGACCATGCGCGCCCTGGAGGTCGCCGAGGCCCTGCGCGACGACCGGGTCGACGTTGCGGTACTCCACGTGCCGACGATCAAGCCCCTCGACACGGCGACGGTCCTGCACGAGGCCGGGCGCGGCGGCCGGCTCGTGGTGGTGGCCGAGAACCACAGCGTGATCGGCGGCCTCGGCGAGGCGGTGGCCGGTCTCCTGATGCGCAACGGCGTGATGCCGGGCCGCGGCTTCCGCCAGATCGGCCTGCCGGACGAATTCCTCGATGCCGGCGCCTTGCCGACGCTCCACGACCGCTACGGCATCTCGGCCGCCGCGATGGCGCGGAGCATCCGCGCATGGCTCTGACCCGTATCGCCCTCGTCGGTCTCGGCGCCATGGGCCTGCCGATGGCGACCAATCTGGTCGCGGCAGGTTTCGCGGTCCGCGGCTACGACCTACGGCCCGAGAGCCGCGCAGCCTTCGCGGCGTCCGGAGGGGTTGCGGCCGAAACGCCGGCCGCTGTCGCCCAGGGCGCCGACGCGCTCCTCCTCATGGTGGTGAACGCCGCGCAGGCCGACGACGTGCTGTTCGCCCAGGGCGCCCTCGACGCAATGGAACCGGACGGCATCGTGGCCCTGATGGCCACCTGTCCGCCGAAAGCGGTGGAGCACCTCGCCGAGCGCGTGGCGGCGACCGGCCGCCGCTTCGTCGACGCGCCGGTCTCGGGCGGCGTCGTCGGCGCGCAGGCCGGCACGCTCACGATCATGGCGGCGGCGCCCGCGGAGACGCTGGCCGCGCTGAGGCCGGTGCTGGAGGCCCTGGGCGACCGGATCTTCCATGTCGGCGAGCGGCCCGGACAGGGCGCCACCGTCAAGGCCGTCAATCAGCTCCTGTGCGGCGTGCATATCGCCGCCGCCGCCGAGGCGCTGGCCCTCGCCGGGCGCGTCGGCGTCGACCGCGACGTGGTCCTCGAGATCCTCACGGGCTCCTCCGCCGCGAGCTGGATGCTGCGGGACCGCGGCCCCCGGATGCTGGAGGACGAACCGCGGGTCACGAGCGCGGTCGACATCTTCGTGAAGGACCTCGGCATCGTGCTGGAGGCCGGCCGCGGCGCCGGGGCGGCGCTGCCGCTCGCGGCGCTCGCCCATCAGCTCTTCGTCTCGACCTCCGGGCGCGGCGACGGCGCCGCCGACGACAGCCAGGTGATCCGCGCCTACCGCCTGCTCAACGGCGACGGCGCCTGACGCGCCGCGCAGGGCGCGCGACGACGGCGCCGGGTCCGCACCCGCCGCCCCGGACAGCAATGCGGGTCGCACGCTCCACCGGCGGTCAACGGCGGGGATCGGGCGGCCTGGACCACCCAGGGAGTGAAACCATGCGCGACACCCGTCTCAGTCGCCGCAGCCTGCTCGTGGGCGCGGCCGCACTACCGGCCTTCGGCATCCTCACCCGGCGCGGGCAGGCCGCCGAGTTCACCTACAAGCTCGCCAGCGGCCAGGACCCGACCCATCCGGTCAACATCCGGGCCCAGGAGGCCCTCGACCGGATCCGCGAGGCCACCAACGGCCGCCTGGAGATCAAGCTGTTCCCCGCCAACCAGCTCGGCTCGGACACCGACCTGCTGGCGCAGGTCCGTAACGGCAGCGTCGAGTTCTTCAACCTCGCGACCTCGATCCTCGCCACCTTCGTGCCCGCCGCGAGCCTGCCCAACACCGGCTTCGCGTTCAAGGATTACGACGCCGTCTGGTCGGCGATGGACGGAGGCCTCGGCACCTATGTCAGGTCCGAGATCGCCAAGACGCCGATCCTGACCGTGTCGAAGGTCTGGGACAACGGATTCCGGCAGATCACCTCCTCGACCCGCGAGATCCGGACGCCGGAGGATCTGAAGGGCTTCAAGATCCGCGTCCCGCCCGCGCCGATGCTCACCTCGCTGTTCAAGGCCTTCGACGCCGGCGCGGCGCCGATCAATTTCAACGAGCTGTACTCCTCGCTTCAGACCAAGGTGGTCGAGGGCCAGGAGAACCCGCTCGCCATCACGGCCACGACCCGGCTGTACGAGGTGCAGAAATCCTGCAGCCTGACCGGCCATGTCTGGGACGGCTACTGGATCCTCGGCAACAAGCGGGCGTGGCAGCGCCTGCCCGAGGATCTGCGCACCATCGTCTCGCGGGAACTCGACCGGTCGGCCGACGCCCAGCGGGCCGACGTCGCCAAGCTCAGCGTCTCCCTCCGGGAGAGCCTGGCCGCGAAGGGCATCACCTTCATCGACGTCGACCGCGCGCAATTCCGCGCGGCCCTGGGGCGGACGAGCTTCTACAAGGACTGGAAAACCAAGTACGGCGACGTGGCGTGGTCGCATCTTGAGGACGTGTCGGGCAAACTGACCTGACGCGCTTTCCGCCGGATCGGGTAACGGTATCGGAGAACGAAGGCGCGCCGAGACGCACCACAAGAAACACGCGAAGACGCACTCGGAGACGTTCCCGCCGGCAGCGGCATCGGGAGCGGTTCCGACGGGAGGGCGCCATGCAGATCGATATTGCGGCTGTCGAGACGACGGCAGGGGTAGAGTTGTCCGGTCCGCCCCTGCGCGCCGGAAGCTGGCTGCGTCGGCTCGATGCCGGGCTCGGCTATCTCGTGGAGATCCCCGCGGCGCTGCTCGTCCTGGCCGAGATCGCGGTGCTGCTCGGCGGCGTGGTGAGCCGCTACGTGTTCCGCGAACCCCTCGTCTGGTCGGACGAACTCGCCTCGATCCTGTTCCTGTGGCTCGCCATGCTGGGCGCCGTGGTCGCCTTCCGGCGCGCCGAGCACATGCGCATGACCGCCTTCGTGGCGATGAGCGGCCCGCGCCTGCGCGCCTTCCTGGAGACGGTGGCGCTGGTGGCCGGCCTGATCTTCGTGGCCCTGCTGCTGGAACCGGCCTTCGAGTTCGCCAGCGAGGAGACCTTCGTCCAGACGCCGGCGCTGGAGCTGAACAACGCGTGGCGCGCCGCCGCCCTGCCGATCGGCCTCGGCCTCATGCTCGTGGTCGCGGTGATCCGCCTCCTGGAATCCGCCGATTGGCGGCTGACCGCGGGGGCGCTCGTGCTGGGCGGCGGAGTCGCCGCCGGCCTCTTGGCGCTTCAACCCTGGCTGAGGGACCTCGGCAATCTCAACCTGCTGCTGTTCTTCGTCCTCGGCGTCGGCGCCCTGGTCTTCTCGGGGGTGCCGATCGCCTTCGCGTTCGGCCTCTCGACCTTCGCCTACATCACGCTCACCACCGACGCGCCCTCCATGGTGGTGGTCGGCCGCATGGACGAGGGCATGAGCCACCTGATCCTGCTCGCGGTGCCGCTCTTCGTCTTCCTCGGCCTCCTGATCGAGATGACCGGCATGGCCCGCGCCATGGTGGGGTTCCTGGCCTCGCTGCTCGGCCACGTCCGCGGCGGCCTGCACTACGTGCTGGTCGGGGCGATGTACCTCGTCTCGGGCATCTCCGGCTCGAAGGCCGCCGACATGGCGGCGGTGGCGCCCGTGCTGTTCCCGGAGATGAAGGCCCGCGGCGCCAAGGAGGGTGACCTCGTGGCCCTTCTCGCCACCACGGGCGCACAGACCGAGACGATCCCGCCCTCGATCGTGCTGATCACCATCGGCTCGGTCACCGGCGTATCGATCACCGCCCTGTTCACCGGCGGCCTCCTGCCGGGCCTCGTCCTCGCCGTGACTTTGTGCGCGCTGGTCTGGTGGCGCTACCGCCGGGAGGACCTGAGCCACGTCGCCCGGCCGTCCGGGCGGATCATCGGTCGCGCCTTCCTGGTGGCGATCCCGGCCCTGGCGCTGCCCTTTGTGATCCGCTTCGCCGTGGTCGAGGGCATCGCAACCGCCACGGAGGTTTCGACTATCGGGATCGTCTACGCGGCGCTGGCGGGCCTGCTGATCTACCGCCAGTTCGACTGGCGGCGGCTCTACCCGATGCTGGTGACCACCGCGACCCTGTCGGGGGCGATCCTGCTGATCATCGGGGCGGCCACCGGCATGGCCTGGGCGCTGACGCAGTCGGGCTTCTCGCAGACGCTCGCCGAGGTGATGAAAAGTCTGCCCGGCGGAGCCCTTGGCTTCCTGTTCGTCTCGGCCGTCGCCTTCATCATCCTGGGCTCGGTGCTGGAGGGCATCCCGGCCATCGTCCTCTTCGGGCCGCTGCTGTTCCCGATCGCACGGGCGGTGGGCGTCCACGAGGTCCACTACGCCATGGTGGTGATCCTCGCGATGGGCATCGGCCTGTTCGCCCCGCCCTTCGGCGTCGGCTACTACGCGGCCTGCGCGATCAGCCGGATCCACCCCGACGCCGGGATGCGCCCGATCGTCGGCTACATCGTGGCCCTGCTGATCGGCCTCCTCGCCATCATCCTCGTCCCCTGGTTCTCGATCGGCTTCCTCTGAAGGCGCCTGCGCGAACCTGAAGGCTCTGCGCCCCGGCGGATGCCGGATCGGCG